>JBAZPY010000294.1:0-3180 GCA_041645515.1 Agrococcus sp. | reverse complement strand
TAGCCGCGCGCCACCTGCGCCGACGGCTTCTCGACGAACTCGCGCACGAGCGCGACGTTCGGAGCGCCCTCGATCCCGGCGGAGCCGCCTGCACGGATGTAGCCGAACCCGATCGCCGGCTCGGTGGGCGTGATGCCGATCGTCGCGATCCAGCCCGCGCGGGCGGCGGCGACCGCCTCGCCGACGGCCCGGCGGAACGAGCGCTCGTCGTCGATCACGTGGTCAGCGGCGAACGAGCCGACGATGACGTCCGGCTCCCGGCGCCGCAGGATCGCCGCGGCGAGCGCGATGGCGACGGTCGAGTCGCGAGGGTCGGCCTCGAGCACGATGCTCGCGTCCTCGAGCTCGGGGATCTGCGCCTCCACCGCGGCGCGATGCGCGCGGCCGGTGACGACCATCGTGCGGCCGGGGCCGGTGAGCGGCACCAGCCGGTCGTAGGTCGCCCGCAGCAGCGTCTTGCCGCTGCCGGTCAGGTCGTGCAGGAACTTGGGCGCATCGGCGCGCGACAGCGGCCAGAGCCTCGAGCCCACGCCGCCCGCTGGGATGATGCTGAAGAAGTCGTCGATCGCCGTCACGGCCCTCACCATACGCATCGCGGGCGGAGCACCCGGCGGCGCGCGCCATCCGCTCAGCCGTTCACGCGCCGTTCACCGCCGCTCCCCCAACCGTCCCCGCAGCCGTCGTACGGTGGCCCCGTGCGCATCGAGCGAGTCGCCATCGTGACCGAGAGCTTCCTGCCGACCGTGAACGGCGTGACCACGTCGGTCTGCCAGGTGCTCGACCGCATCGTCGAGACCGGCCGCGAGGCCATCGTCATCACGCCCCGCTGCGGCGCACCCGTCCACTACCGCGGCGTGCCCGTGCACGAGGTGCCCTCGTTCGCGTACCGGCAGTTCCCCGTCGGCCTGCCGAGCCCGCAGGTCGCGGCCCTGCTCGCGCGCTTCCAGCCCGACGTGCTGCACGCCGCCAGCCCCTTCATGCTCGGCGGCCAGGCGATCGCGGAGGCCGCGCGCATCGGGCTGCCGAGCGTGGCGATCTACCAGACCGATGTCGCGGGCTTCGCTCGCCGCAACCGGCTGGCCGCCGGCTCGGCGTTCGCCTGGCAGGCGATCCGGCTCATCCACAACGCGGCCGACCGCACGCTCGCGCCATCGAGCGCCGCGATCGCCGATCTCGAGGATGCGGGCGTCAAGCGCGTGCACCGCTGGGTGCGCGGCGTCGACCTCGCGGGATTCCACCCCGACAACCGGCAGGGCCCCGCGACCGCGAACCTGCGCCGCCGCATCGCCCCGGGCGGCGAGGTGATCGTCGGCTACGTCGGCCGGGTCGCGCTCGAGAAGGGGCTCGACCGGCTGCGCGCCTTGCGGGGCATGCCGGGCATCCGCGTCGCGATCGTCGGCGACGGGCCCGCGATGGACGAGACCCGCGGCCGCCTCGCCGGCTTGCAGCCCGTCTTCCTCGGCCAGCTGCACGGTGCGCCGCTGCGCGCCGCATACGCGGCGATGGATGTGTTCGTCCACACCGGCACGGAGGAGACGTTCGGGCAGACGCTGCAGGAGGCCGCAGCGAGCGGGCTCCCGGTCGTCGCGCCGCGCGCCGGCGGGCCCATCGATCTCGTGGACCACGGCTCCACCGGCTTCCTGTACGAGCCGGATGACGCATCCGACCTCCGCGCGGCCGTCGAACGGCTCGCGATCGACCCCGTCCTGCGGGCGCGGATGGGCGAGGCGGGCCGTCGACGCGTGCTGCCGCGCTCGTGGTCGGCGGTCGTCGACCAGCTGTTCGAGCACTACGAGCGGGCGTCGCGGCGGGCCCTGCGCGGCATCGACGGGCTCGTCGACGCTTGACCCCGCGGCCCCGCGCCTCGTTCGCCGGAGCCGCAGGGTCGACGACCCGCCGGGCCGGATGGGCGTTCGCCACGGGCATAGGATGGTCGTATCTGCCCGGTCGAACTACGGAGGGATTGCGCGTGTCCAAGACGCAGAGCAGCCTCGTCCTCCCCGATCCCGCTCCCCGTAAGACCCGGTTCAGCGGCACGCTGTATCGCGGCGACGAGGGCATGTGGTCGTGGGTGCTGCACCGGATCACCGGTGTGGCGATCTACTTCTTCCTGCTGGTGCACGTGCTCGACACGGCACTCATCCGGGTGAGCCCCGCGGCGTACGACGCCGTCATGGCCACCTACAAGAACCCGATCATGGGGCTCGGTGAGGTCGGCCTGGTCGGCGCCGTCGTGCTGCACGCCCTCAACGGCGTCCGCATCATCCTGGTCGACGTGTGGCCCTGGGCGACGAAGCACCAGCGCCTGCTGTTCTGGATCGTGGTGGGCCTCGTCGTCGTGCTGATGCTCTACTTCACGCCCAACCACCTCGCGAACGTGTTCGCGCCGATGGAGGAGGGTAGCTGATGAGCGTCACCATCGAGAGCCCGAACTACGCCTACCCGGCCCGCTCGAAGGGTCGCCGCGGCCCCAACCTCGAGAAGGCCGGCTGGATCTTCATGCGCGTCTCCGGCGTCGTGCTGATCGTGCTGATCTTCGGCCACCTGGCCTACAACCTGATCTGGACGCCCGGCGGCATCCACGCCATCGACTTCGGCTTCGTCGGCGGCAAGCTCGCCCAGCCGTTCTGGCAGTGGTGGGATGCGCTGATGCTGTGGCTCGCGATCCTGCACGGCTCCAACGGCATGCGCACGATCGTGAACGACTACGTGCACAAGCCGCGCGTCCGCAAGCTCGCGCTCGGCGCGATCGGCGTCGCCGCCGCCATCCTCATCCTGCTCGGCACCCTCATCACCTTCACGTTCGACCCGTGCCCCCAGGGCGCGGACCCCGCGCTGCTGCCGTCGTTCTGCGCCTCGGTCTAGGCGAGATTCGGAGACCCCCACATCCATGGTTGATCAGCATTCCGTCGTCGACGGCATCCACTACCACCAGCATGACGTCGTGATCGTCGGCGCGGGAGGCGCGGGCATGCGCGCCGCCATCGAGTCGGCGCCGAAGGCCTCCACGGCCGTGATCACGAAGCTCTACCCGACCCGCTCCCACACGGGCGCGGCGCAGGGCGGCATGGCGGCCGCCCTCGCGAACGTCGAGGAGGACAGCAACGAGTGGCACACCTACGACACGGTCAAGGGTGGCGACTACCTGGTGGACCAGGACGCAGCCGAGATCCTCACGCG
>JBAZPY010000293.1:0-3182 GCA_041645515.1 Agrococcus sp. | reverse complement strand
CGGCTGCCACGGCGCGCGCGCCATCGACGTCCACGGTCTCGAGCCCGTCGCGCTCGCGGCTCTCGACGCCGTGCGACGCGACCACGATGCACGAGACGCCCTGGGCGGCGGCGACGACAGCGGATGCGTCGCGCACGTCGCCGTCCATCGGCTCGACGCGGATGTCCATCGTGGTCGCCGCCGTGGCGCGCCGCGCAAGCACGCGCACATCGTGGCGTGCGACGAGCTCCTCCACCACCAGGCGCCCGAGGCGGCCGGTGCCACCGACGACGAGGATCACCGTCGGCTCCAGGCTGCGACCGCTTCCACAGCGGCGTCCGCGTCGAGCCCGTCGTGGGCGACCGGTGCGAGATAGAACCTGCCGGCGGTGATCGCCCCGCGCTCGACGGTGAAGATCATGACGCCGCACAGCGCCTGTTCGTCGCCGTCGGCGCGACGACCGCGGAGGACGATCTCGGTCCACACCGTCGAACCGTCGGCCACGAGTCCGCGCTCCTCGAGGACGAGCCCGGGCATGGCGTCGAGCAGGCGAGTCCAGTTCCGTCGCACCTGGTCGGCGCCCTGGAAGCTGCGATCCGGATGGACCGGGTCCTCGAGCGTGTAATCGGTGGCGAAGTGGGACACGATGCCGTCGAGGTCGTGCGCCGCAGTGGCGCGATGCAGGCTCCGCACCACGTCTGCCGCCTGCCCCGATGGGCCTGTCAGCTGCTGCACCATCACGTCACCTCGCCCCTCGACTCCCACGCACCGCCGGTTTTCGATACAGTGTTATGTACTCGATACGGAGGATCCTCGTGGAAGCTCGCCCTGTCAAGAGGCGCTATGACGCCGAGCAGCGGCGCCGTCGCGCGGCCGAGCGTCGAGCGGGGATCGTCGAAGCGGCTCGATCCCTCTTCACCCAGCGAGGCTTCTCGCGCACCACGGTCGCAGCGGTCGCCAGCGAAGCCGCGGTCTCGCCGGAGACGATCTACAAGTCGTTCGGAGGCAAGGCGGGTCTCGTCCGCACCATCTGGCAGGACGCGCTCGCCGGCGCCGGACCGGACCATGCCGAACGGCGCTCCGACGCGCTCGCCGCGTCCGCGTCGAGCGGGCTGCAGATCATCGAGGGCTGGCTGCGGCTGGCGCTCGAGGTGGCGCCGCGCGCGGCTGCCGTGCTGGCGCTCGTGCGCTCGGCCGCGGAGGTGGATCCCGAGGCAGCCGAGCTGCTGGACGAGATCGAGCGCGGTCGCGCGGAGCGGATGCTGCGCAACGCGCGCGCGCTCGAGGACGGACAGCACCTGCGACCCGACCTGAGCGTGGCGCAGGCCCGCGATCTGCTCCTCATCTTCTCGAGCGAGTTCTATGAGCCGCTCGTGCACCGCAGCGGATGGGATGTCGACGCGTACGTCGCCATCATGACGCGGACCATGGCGGCGGCACTCCTGCGCCAGGAGTGATGCCCGCCGCGCCGACCGGTGGCTCAGACGAGGGCGTCGCGACTGCGGAAGCGGAGCGCCGACGCGGCCAGCACCGCCGCGGCCATCCCCAGGAGCCACCAGCTGCCGGTCCAGTCGGGGTCTGCCGCGAGCGGGTTCGCCACCCAGTGGAAGGGGCTGAGGTTCTCGATCCACTCCCACGCCTCACCGAACAGCTGCGCGAACTCGCCGACCAGCATGAGCCCGATCAGCAGCACCCAGCCCAGCCAGGCGACGGTCGACGGCAGGAACGCGACGAGCGCCGCCCCGACCGCCAGGTAGATCGCGACGAGGGGCAGGTGCGTGACCGCGATCCCGACGACCTGATCCCAGCGAGCGTCGGCGCTCGTGGCGAGCGATGCACCGGTCACGACGGTGAAGGCGGCGAGCGTGGCGACACCGATCACCGCACCGAGCAGCAGGTGGCTGCCGAGCCAGCCGGAGCGCCGTACCGGCGTCGCCAGCACCAGCTCGCCGTGCGCCTGCTCCTCGTGTCGCAGCCGCAGCACGGCCTGCATCGCCCCTGCGCTCGCGATGACGCCGAGGATGCCCGCGATCGCCGTGATGAAGGTCGCCTCCGTATCGCCGCCGCCCTCCGCGCCCAGCTGCTCGATGAGGGCGCGCAGCGTCGGGTTGTCATCCAGGTCGGTCGCGATGAGCGGCACGACCCGCCCCGCCATGACGCCCAGGACGATGCCCACCACCGTCCACGCGATGCCGCCGCCCAGCAGCAGCCTGGCCGTCAGTCCGACGGGCGACCCTGCGGGGTGCCAGCCGAGCCAGGCGCTGCCGCGGGCGCGGCCGGGGCGCTCCGGCAGCAGCGAGCGCCCCAGCTCACGGCGCCCCTCGAGCGCGATGACGATGCCGCCGAGCACGACGGCCGCGGCGATGAAGAGCAGCAGCGGGGTGCCGTCGGGCGACCACGGCTCGTCCGTGAAGGGATGCGCGAGCGCTCCCCAGCCGATCGGCGAGGCCCAGCTGGGCCACGCGGACACCACCCTCGTGAGGTCGGCGCTCGGCTCGCCCAGCGCGTCCCCGATGCCGCGCACGAAGAACCACGCGCCGACGACGATCGACGCCGCACCGTTCGCCGCGCGGGAGGTCGGGAACACCTGCCCCGCGAGCAGGCCGACGAGCATCGCGGTGACGCCCACGCCGGCCAGGGCCGCGGCGAGCAGGAGCGAGCCGAGCACGGGCAGCCCGAGCGCGACGGATGCCGCGAAGGTGACGCCGCAGACCACGAGCAGCTCGATCGCACCGGCCAGCAGCGTCGACACCAGCGGCGCCCAGCGGCCGACCGCGGTGCCGCGGACGAGCTCCGCACGGCCGGCGTCCTCGTCGCCGCGGGAGTGCCGCACGGCGAAGAACGTCATCATGAACCCCACCATCACGGCGAGGAAGGCGAAGGTCGACACGAACATCACGGCACCGAGCGACGTGCCGGCCGGCGCCCCTCGGACGAGCAGCAGCGCCGGCTGCGCGGACAGCAGCGCCACGAGCCCGCGCCGAGCCTGCTCGTCGAAGGCCGCCCCGACGCCGCTCACGCCCGCCGACCACAGCCCCGCGACAGCCACCAGCCACAGCACGACCGTGAGGCGGTCGCGCCGCAGGGCCGCCCCGAGCAGGATCCCGGTGCCGGTCACACTCACCTCGAGTGGCGGCCATGCCGCGTCGGCGGCGACGGCTCGGCGGCAGTCCCGGCAAGCGCGTCCTCGGCCGCACCGGTCG
>JBAZPY010000292.1:0-3189 GCA_041645515.1 Agrococcus sp. | reverse complement strand
GTCGCGACTGGGCGAACGGCCGCTCGGCTCCGATCGCGCGCAGCACCGCGCCGCGGATGCGCATCAGCGGCCGTCCCAGCCCTGCACGGTGCCGTCGGGGCTCGCCTCGCGCACGACGAGCGTGCAGTCCTTCCCGCCCAACCCGTCGTCGAGCAGCCGCTGCAGCTGGTCGCGGATGAGCGTCGCCGCGGGCACGTGCACGCCGGCCGCCTCGGCGCCCGCGACCGCGAGCGTGACGTCCTTGTGGCAGAGCATGGCGGAGAAGGATGCGTCGAAGTTCTGGTTCGAGGCGGCGCCCGGCACGATCCCCGGCACGGGGTACCACGTGCGCACCGCCCAGGAGTCGCCGGAGGAGACGCGCACGACGTCGAAGAACGCCTTGGCGTCGAGGCCGAGCTGCTCGGCGAGCTGCGAGCCCTCCGACATGGCCAGGATCGAGATGCCGAGCATCATGTTGTTCACGAGCTTCGCGGCGATGCCGTGCGTCGCCTCGCCCACCGCGAAGACGTTGCCCGCCATCGGCGTGACGATCTCCTTGGCGTCGGCGACGTCGGCCTCGTCGCCGCCCAGCATGAACGTGAGCGTGCCGGCCTGGGCGCCCTGTGTACCGCCCGAGACCGGCGCGTCGACGAAGCGCAGTCCGCGCGATCCCGCCTGCCCGTGGCACCACTGCGAGGTCTCGATGTCGACGGTCGACGTGTCGAGGATGAGGGTCCCGGCGGCGGCGTGCGCGAAGACGCCGTCGTCGCTCTCGAGCACCTGCCGCACGTGCTCGCCCTTCGGCAGGCTCAGGATGACGACGTCGGCGCCGTCGACCGCCTCCGCGACCGAGCCGACCGGCGTGATCCCGTGCTCCGCCGCGCTCTCGCGCAGCGCATCCACCATGTCGAATCCGCGCACGTCGTGACCCGCGGTGACGAGGTGTGCGGACATCCGGCTGCCCATGTTGCCGAGTCCGATCCAGGCGATTGACGTCATCGTCGATTCCTTCCGTAGGTGTGCTGCAACGCTATCTGCTGGGATGCGGACGGGCGGCGAGGATGTCCCCGCCGCCCGTCCGATCACCGGACCTGATCGAGGATCAGAGGGTGCCCTTCTCGGCGAGCAGTCGCTCGCGGTCCACGTCGTCGACGTCGTGCAGCGAGATGCCCTTCGTCTCCTTGAGCGCGAGCACCGCCACGAGCGTGATGAGGCACGCGATCACGATGTAGATCGCGACCGGGATGTAGCTGCCGAACTGGCTGAGCAGCGCGGTCGCGATGATCGGCGCGAGGGAGCCAGCGACGATCGACGTGACCTGGTAGCCGAGCGAGACGCCCGAGTAGCGCATGCGCGTCGGGAACAGCTCGGCCATGATCGCCGGCTGGCCGGCGTACATGAGAGCGTGGAACAGCAGGCCCAGGATGATCGCGGACAGGATGACGATGTCGCTGCCCGTCTCGAACATCGGGAAGGCGATGAAGCCCCACGTCGCGGCGAGGATGACACCGGCGAGGTAGATCGGCTTGCGACCCACGCGGTCGGTGAAGCGGCCCACGATCGGCACGAAGATGAAGTGCGCGATGTGCGCGATCGCCATGAGCCCCAGGATGCGGGAGACGTCGTACTCGAGGTACGTGCGCAGGTAGACGATCGAGAACGTGACCACGAGGTAGTAGAGGACGTTCTCCGCGAAGCGGAGGCCCATGGCCGTCAGCACGCCCTTGGGGTAGCGCTTGAGCACCTCGAGCACGCCGTAGGACTGCGCCTTCGACTGCGCGACCTCGTCGCGGACCTGCTGGTAGATCGGGGCGTCCGTGACGCGGGTGCGGATGTAGTAGCCGACCGCGACGATGACGACCGAGAGCCAGAACGCCACGCGCCAGCCCCACGCGAGGAAGTCGTCGTCCGACAGCGTCCACTGCAGCACGAGCAGCACGACGGTGGCGATGAGGTTGCCGGCAGGCACGGCGGCCTGCGGGAACGACGACCAGAAGCCGCGCTCCTTGTTGGGGGAGTGCTCCGCGACGAGCAGCACGCCGCCGCCCCACTCGCCGCCGACGGCGAAGCCCTGCGCGAAGCGGAGCAGCACCAGCAGGGCGGGAGCCCAGTAGCCGATCTGCGAGAACGTGGGCAGGCAGCCCATGAGGAACGTGGCCACGCCGACGAGGATGATCGCGAACTGCAGCATCTTCTTGCGGCCGTACTTGTCGCCGAAGTGGCCGAAGACGATGCCGCCGAGCGGACGTGCGATGAAGCCGACCGCGTACGTCAGGAACGCGCTGATGATCGGGAAGTACGGATCATCGCTCGCGGGGAACATGATCAGGTTGAAGACGATGGTCGATGCCGTCGCGTACAGGAAGAACTCGTACCACTCGACGACGGTGCCCGCCATGGCGGCGGTGACGACGCGGCCGAGACCCTTGCGATCGTTGTCTCGCGTCGTGTCTTGCGCGGATGCTGTCATGCCTACCTCCTTGTAGGTGCACGGGACTGTGCGCCGTGAATCTAACATGACGGACGATTCAGGTGTGACCGCAAGGGCGCGACACGCCAGAGGGAGGGCGCCCGGCGGGCGGCCCTCCCTCTGCGGATGCTGCGGTCTAGCGGTCGTCGTCGGTGCGCGAGCCGAAGACGATCTCGTCCCAGCTCGGCATCGAGGCGCGCGAGCCGCGCTTGCGATTGCCGACCGGACCGGTGGCCGACGCCCGCTGGGGGCGTTGCTCCTCCTGCTCGGCGGCGAGCTCCTGCTGCTGCTTCGCCTGCGCCTCCGCCTCGATGAGCGTCGGGTCGCTCTCGGCCGTCCGGAGGGCGGCCTCCCGCTCGCTGCGCCGGCGACGGAGCGCGTCGAGCAGCTCGGCGGTGTGGTTCGGCTGCGCGGATGCCGCGGGCCGGTTGATCGCGGCCGCCTGCACGTTCTCGGGCTGGCTGCCCACCTCGCCGCCGCGGCGCCGCAGCCACGGGTTGTCGGCCTTCGTCGGCTCGCGACGCTCCTCGACCGAGCTCTCGACGGCGGCCGAGGACGACACGGCCTCCTCGAGGCCCACGCCGGGCTCGACCGGCTCGGGCGCCGATCGTGACGCGCCCCGCTGGATGCGGAACGCATCCGAGTCGAAGCGACCGGTGTTGTTGCTCACGGTGTCGTGCGTCGCCGCGCGCTGCGAGATCGGGGGAGCGGGCTGCTCGCCGGTCGGCGCGGGCGACGAC
>JBAZPY010000291.1:0-3190 GCA_041645515.1 Agrococcus sp. | reverse complement strand
CTACTCGATCAACGGAAAGGGGACCCCGCCCGATCTCGATACGCGGCCGGGCTCCGCCCGGCAGCTACTCGATCAACGGAAAGGGGACCCCGCCCGTCGAGTAGCACGCCGAAGGCGCGCTTATCGAGACGAGACCCCCTCCGCAGCAGCCCGATCTCGATACGCGGCCGGGCTCCGCCCGGCAGCTACTCGATCAACGGAAAGGGACCCCGCCCGATCTCGATACGCGGCCGGGCTCCGCCCGGCAGCTACTCGATCAACGGAAGGGGACCCCTGAGGCTCAGCCCGCGACGAAGCCCAGCTGCAGCGACAGGTCGTCGGCAGTCGCCTTGAGCGCCTCCGCCAAGTCGTCGAGCCTCGCGCCCTCGAGGACCTCGCTCGCGGCGATGATCGCGATGGTCGCGGCGATCTCCCCCGACCCCTCGTGCACCGGTGCGGCGATCGCGGCGACGCCGGGCAGCACGGTGCCGGAGGTCGCGTAGCCTCGCTGCCGGGCGTCCTCGATCAGGCCGGGCAGACGCATCCGCTCCTCGTCGGTCGCGCGCAACATGGCGCGCTGCACGGCGCGCTCGTCGCGCAGGTTCGCGAGGAACGCGACGCCCTGCGCCGAGTCGGCACGCAGCGGCGCGCCGATGCGGACGGTCATGTTGACGGCCTTGCCGCGCGGCTCCTCGCACAGCATCGCGACGGCGCTCGTGCCGGTCCAGATGCCGAGCACGGCGGTCTCGCCGGTGGAGTCGGCGAGCTCCTGCAGCAGCGGCCGGCCGAGGTCGACCACCCGGTTGCTCGCGAGCATCGCCGCGCCGAGACCCGCGAGCAGCGGGCCGAGCCGGTAGGCGCCCGCGTCGTCGCCCGAGCGCTGCAGGAAGCCCTCGGCGGCAAGCGACTGCAGGTAGCGGTGGGCGGAGGTGCGGCCGATCGCGAGCTCCTCGGCCACCTCGTTGATGCGCACCTCGGCGTGGTCGGCGTCGAGCATCCGCAGGATCTGCGCGGCACGCGAGACGACCTGCAGGCCGCCGGGGTCCGGTCGGCCGGCGGCGGAACTGGTGGAGTCGGTCACACGCCTCACCCTAGTTGCGGTGCGCACGGCACTCCCTGTCTTGTGGTGGACGACGATCGGTCACGCGCGCGTACGCAGGGCGGCCGCGCGTGACCGATCGGAGGTCAGACCGTCGCGCGCGAGCCGGCGAGCGGTGCCGACGGCGCCTCGGGAGCGGATGCGGCCGCGCCGCCGACGACGTCGTCGGCCGCGGCGCCGAGGTCGACATCCTTCGTCTCCGGCCCCCACAGCGCGCCGATGATGAGGCAGATGCCGCCGATCGCGAGCAGCACCGTCGGGGCGAGCTCCATCGGCATGACTGCCGACAGCGCGGTCGTGTAGAAGGCGTAGAACGACGGGATGATGAGCGCGAGCGAGTAGCCGACGCCGTAGCCGGTGGCGCGGATCGACACCGGGAAGCGCTCCGACATGTAGGCGCCGATCGCGCCGAACGCGGGCACGCCCAGCAGCGCGATGAGCGCGACGACCGCGGTGACCGCCCAGAACGACGTGACCGCGCCCGAGGCGAACAGCACGTAGAGCGGGATGGTGAGGAACGACGTCACGCCGCACCAGGCGAAGAACGCGCGGCGGCCGATGCGCTGCGAGAGCATGCCGAACAGCGGGTAGGCCACGCAGACGGCGAGGAACGCCAGGATCATCGCGAGCGACGTCTCGGTGGGCGTGAGACCCGTGGTGCCAGAGATCGTCGGCGGCAGGATGACGATCGCCGCGTTCGACGAGAACCAGACGCCCGTCATGAGCAGGAACGCCTGCAGCAGCGGCTTCCGGTGCGCGCCGCTCAGCAGCTCCTTCAGCGGGTTGGGGCGCTTCGCGTTCGACTGCTTCGCGAGCGCCGCCGTCTTCTCCCACTCGGGGCTCTCGTGCACGGTGCGCGAGTAGTAGACGGCGAAGGCGATCGAGATGACGGCGCCGACGACGAACGGGATGCGCCAGCCCCACACGGAGTACGGGGATGACGGGTCACCGGCCGGCGCGAACTGCAGCACCACGAGGGTGAGCGCGGAGATGGCGACGTACGAGGCGGGGAAGCCGAACGCGATGAGGCCGGCGTTGCGGCCGCGGTGCGCGCGGTTCGAGTGCTCCATCGCGAGCGGCACGGCGCCGGTGTACTCGCCGCCGAGGAAGATGCCGTCGATGAAGCGCAGCACGATCAGCAGCACGACGCCGAGCACGCCCACCTGCTCGTAGCCGGGCAGCAGCGCGATGAGGCCGGTGCCGACGCCCGCGCCCGCCACGGCGATGACGGTCGCCTTCTTGCGGCCGATGCGGTCGCCGAGCCAGCCGAAGACGATCGAGCCGATCGGGCGGGCGATGAGGGTGGATGCGAAGATCAGGCCGGCGAGGATCGCGCGCGTGCCCGCATCCATGTCGGCGGGCATGAAGAACACCATCGCCGGGGCGAGCGCGATGACCGGCAGGTAGATGTCGAACATGTCGATGAAGAAGCCGACGCTCGCGCCGGTGACGGAGCGTCGCTCCTCCTTCGAGGCCTTCTCGTACCGCACGGGGCCGGTGCTGCCCGGAGCGCGAGTGACGGCGGCGGCGGTCATGCCGTGACGCCGATCGAGAGCGGCCGTCCGGCCGCGAGGTCGTGCACCCATGTCGTCAGGTGAGCGTAGTCCTCGCGCGGCGGCACGAAGATGTCGATGTTGATGCACGGGCCCTTGGTGACCTCGATGTAGTGCTCCTCGGTGCGGCGCACGAGCAGCAGGTCGCGCGGGCCGACCTTGTGGGCCACGCCGTCCACCCAGTAGTCCGCCTCGCCCTCAAGGATGAAGACGAGCTGATCGAAGTCGTCGTGCGAGTGCGGGCGCACCTCGAGGCCCTGCTCGACGGTGTTCCAGACGATCATCACCTCGTCGCTCGAGTAGGCCTTGCGCGTGATGCCGCGGCGGGCCACCTCGTCGGGGATGTCGTCGAAGTTCACCACCCGCGAGTAGAGCTGCTCGTTGAGCGCCATGGGATCTCCTTTGATCTGCGGTCGATGGGGTTCCGGTTATCGGAACAGGTTGTGCGTATTGCGGGATGAGCGTACCATCATGCAGACACGGCCTGTCAAGCGCCGGATGCTTCCCCCGGCACCGCGGGACGGCATCCGCCCACGACGCCCCAGACCCGGACCCCGAG
>JBAZPY010000290.1:0-3207 GCA_041645515.1 Agrococcus sp. | reverse complement strand
GCGCTCGCCGCGACCGCCCGGCGCCACGCCCTCGCGCTTGGCCTCCTTGTTGGGCGGCGTCGCGTGCAGGCGACCCTTGACGCCCTGCGGGATGTTGAGGTCGGCGTACAGGTGCGGGCTCGACGAGTACGTCTCGACCGGCTCCGGGCGGCCGAACTCGAGGGCGCGGTCGATGACCGACCACTTGTGCAGGTCCTCCCAGTCGACGAACGTCACGGCGATGCCCGTGCGGCCGGCGCGGCCGGTGCGGCCAACGCGGTGCAGGTAGGCCATCTCGTCCTCGGGGATGGTGTGGTTGATGACGTGCGTGACGTCGTCGACGTCGATGCCGCGGGCGGCCACGTCGGTGGCGATCAACACATCCTTCTTGCCGGCCTTGAACGACGCCATGGCGCGCTCGCGCGCCTCCTGGCTCATGTCGCCGTGCACGGCCGCGGCCTGGAACCCGCGGTCGATGAGCTCCTCGGTGATGCGCGCGGCGGCGCGCTTCGTGCGCGTGAAGACGACGGTCTTGCCGCGGCCCTCCGCCTGCAGGATGCGGGCGATGACCTCGTCCTTGTCGAGCGCGTGCGCCCGGTAGACGACGTGCTCGATGTTCGCCTGCGCGATGGTGTCGTCGACGTCGGTCGCGCGGATGTGCAGCGGGCGCGACATGAAGCGGCGCGCGAGCGCGACGACCGGGCCTGGCATGGTCGCCGAGAAGAGCATCGTGTGCCGCACGGCCGGGACCTTCGAGAAGATCTTCTCGACGTCGGGCAGGAAGCCGAGGTCGAGCATCTTGTCGGCCTCGTCCAGCACGATCTCCTTGACGTTGGAGAGGTCGAGGATGCGCTGCTGCGAGAGGTCGAGGAGCCGGCCGGGCGTGCCGACCACGATCTGCGCGCCGGCCTTCAGCTGCTCGATCTGACCCTCGTAGGCCTTGCCGCCGTAGATGGAGACGATCGTCGTGGGCCGGTTGGAGGTGATGATCTCCATGTCCTCGGTCACCTGGACGGCGAGCTCGCGGGTGGGCACGACGATGAGCGCCTGCACGCCGGCCGCGGGCTCGGCGCCGAGCCGCTGCGCGAGCGGGAGGCCGAACGCGAACGTCTTGCCGGTGCCGGTCTTCGCCTGGCCGATGATGTCCTGGCCGGACAGCGCGAGGGGGATCGTCTGCGTCTGGATGGGGAAGGGCTCGAGGATGCCGCGGTCGGCGAGCGCCTGGACCATGTCGGCGTCGATGGAGAGATCTTGGAAGGTCAAGGGAGTGTTCCGCCTGTTCGTCTTTCGACCAGCGTACCGGCGGCGTGGGGGAGCGCGCTGTTCCGCGCCCCTAGACTCCTCAGCGTGGTGAAGTGGTTCGACCGGACGCCGCGCGACGTCACGCGCCAGCTGCTCCGTCAGCATCGCATGCCGGTCGTGGGCGACCGCGTGCTGCTCTCGGACGTCCGGCCAGCGCTCGTGCCGTTCGTCGGGCAGGCGCTCGGGCTCGAGCTCGAGCTCGTCGCGAAGGCCGGCCACGTGCTCGAGGAGGCGCCGACGCTCGAGTCGCGGGTGCCGCTCGTCGAGGTCGTGCGCATCCACGCCGCCCGCGCGGGCGCGTTCGCGGGCATCCTCGAGAGCGAGCACGTCGACCCCGCAGAGGCGATGCGCCCCTACGCCGAGACCACCCGCTCGTTCGCCGCCGCGATCGAAGGCGCCGACTGGTACGAGCGGCTGCTCGCGCTGCACGTGGCGAGCGGGCTGCTGGTCGACTTCTTCGTCGCGATCGCCCCCGGGCTGCCGGACGACGACCAGGACGTCATGCTGCGCGCGCTGCGCGGCGAGACGACGCATGCGCACCTCGTCGGCCTGCTGCAGCGGGCGATCGAGGCCGCCCCGCGGCTCTCGGACCGGCTCGCGGTGTGGGGCCGCCGGATCGTGGGGGATGCGCTGCTGCAGATGTACCTGGCGGTCAACGGTCCCGACGACGCGGGCCGCGCGGTGCCCAGCCAGCCGCGGCTCGAGCCCGCGTTCAACGACATCGTCGCCTCGCACACGCGCCGCATGGACGAGCTGGGCCTGACGGCCTGACGGCTCGCCTCAGGCGGTCGTGCGGGTGAGCTGCGCGAGGTAGGCGGCGTCGGCGCGCTCGCGGCGCGCGGGCAGCACGCGCGGCAGCACGAGCGCCACGACGAGCGCGGCCGCGAGGCTCGCGATCCAGATCCAGCCGTTCTCGCTCGTCATGCCCGTGAGGGCGAGGATCGTCCAGACGATGCCGGCCGCCGCGGCCGAGGCCGCCGGGTTGAGGAACAGCCCGACCCACTGCCGCCCGGGCAGCAGGTAGCGCGCGACCAGGCCGATCGCGGCGCCGATCACCATCGGCACCAGGACCAGGATGGGGATCAAGCGACGAAGCCGATCTTGCGGGTCGTCTCGCTGCCGATCTCGACGTAGGCGATCTGCGAGCTGGGCACGATGTAGCGGCGGCCCTTCGCGTCGTCGAGCGCGAGGTGTCCGGCGCCGAGGGCGGCGACGACCGCCGCCTCGATCTCCTGCGCCGACTGCGCCGAGTCGAATGCGATCTCGCGAGCCGAGTCCTTGATGCCGATGCGGATGTCCATGGTTCTGAGGATAGGCGATCGTGCGCGGGCGATCGGCCGCGTCCGCCGAGGGCGGATGAGCGCTCCCCGGGGCGGCGCCGGGTCGTGTCTGCGGCCGCCGATACCGTGGCGACGTGCTCGACTCCGCAACCGTGCTCGACCTCCCGGCAGACGTCCGGCCAGTCGCGCTGGACGAATCCCAGGATGCGGTGCTCGCGCTGCCCGAGGGCGCGTCCGCGATCGTCCTCGGCGTCGCCGGCGCCGGCAAGACCACGACGCTCGTCGAGCTCGCCGCCGCGCGGCTCGAGGGCGGGCTCGACCCGGCGTCGCTGCTCGTCGTCGCCGGCTCCCGGCAGGCCGCGACGGCGCTCCGCGACCGGCTCGCCCGGCGCACGGCGCTCGTCACGCCCGGCCCGCTCGCGCGGTCGATGCCGTCGTACGCGTTCGCCGTGCTCGCCGCCCTCGCGCTCGCCGAGGGACGCCCAGCTCCGCAGCTGCTCTCGGGCGCCGAGCAGGACCGCATCATCGCCGCGATGCTCGCCGGCCACGCCGACGACGCAGCCGCGGGCCACGCGAGCGGTCCGGCGTGGCCGGAGCACCTGGGGCCCGAGGTGCGGGAGCAGGCGGGCTTCCGTGCCGAGCTGCG
>JBAZPY010000289.1:0-3210 GCA_041645515.1 Agrococcus sp. | reverse complement strand
CGCTGCCGGAGCCGCCGGGCCTGCAGGTTCGGCGCATAGCCGAGGTCGTCGACGGCGGCGAGCACGCGGTCGAGCGTGGATCGCTTCAGCAGGTCAGGGTTGTTGAGCGCGTTGGAGACGGTCTGCACCGAGACGCCGGCATGAGCGGCGACGTCGGCGAGCGTCGATGCCATCTGCACTCCTCGGTCTCACAGCGTCGTGATGCCACGGATCCTGCGAGCGGAGACCGCTCTTGGATCGTTCCAATCCTGACGGTAGCGTATCCACCGTCCCAAGTGAACCCCGATCGGGAGGCCGAGCATGAGCGACGCATCGCAGGGCCGGGATCGCGGTCGGCAACCGCTGCTCAACGACGCGCTCGTCGTGCTGGAAGCGCCGACGCAGGCGTGGGCGGATGCGTCGGGCGAGATGGGCGGCGCGGCCATCCACGGGGTGTTCCACGGGGACTGGCGCTACGTCGCCGCGCTGTCGCTCCGCATCGCCGGCGAGCCGGTGGAGGCGACCGGCACCGCGCGCTCGGCGACCCGCGCCGTGTTCCACGGCGTGGCCCGCGCGATCGACGACGAGACGCCCGACCCGCGCGTGCTCGTTGAGCGCGGGCGGACGGTGCGCGCGGGAGCACTGTCCGAGCGGGTCCGTCTCCGCAACGGCCTGGGCGCATCCGTCACCGCCGAGGTGGAGCTGGTCGTCGAGGCGTCGATCGCGGAGCTGTCGAGCGTCAAGGCGGGCCTGCCGTCCCCTGCTGCTCTGACCTGGCGCGAGACGGCCGGCGGACTCCAGGCGGGCGACGGCACGCGCTCGCTCGCGATCGACGCGCGGGACGCCGAGCTGTCGCGGGACGGCGATCGCGTCACGGTGCGGTGGCGGCTCGAGGTCGCCCCGGGCGGGACCGCGGATGCGACGCTCGAGCTCGCGCTCCAGGACCCGACCGCGGTCGTCGGCCCGGCCGCATCGCGGCACATCGCCGCACTCCCCCCGAGCGGCGACGCCGCGCTCGACCGCTGGACCGCGCGGGCCGCGGACGACCTGCGGGCGCTGCTCCTCGACGCCGGACAGGGACCGTTCGCCGCTGCCGGGGCCCCATGGTTCATGACGCTCTTCGGGCGCGACTCGCTCATCACCGCACGGCTGCTGCTTCCGCTCTCGCTCGGGCTGGCCGAGGGCACGCTGCGCACGCTCGCGGCGCGGCAGGGCGCTGCCGTCGACGCCGCGACCGCGGAGCAGCCCGGCAAGATCCTGCACGAGCTGCGGCAGTCGACCTTCACGATGCCGGGTGAGGGCATCGTGCTGCCGCCCGTCTACTACGGCACGATCGACGCGACGCCGCTGTGGGTCGTGCTGCTGCACGAGGCGTGGCGCGCTGGGCTGCCGCTCGAGACCGTCCGCGAGCTGCGACCGGCGCTCGAGGGAGCGCTCGGCTGGCTGCGCGACCACGGCAGCCCCGACGGCTCGGGGTTCCTCAAGTACATCGACGAGACCGGCATGGGCCTCGCGAACCAGGGCTGGAAGGACTCCGGGGACTCCGTGCGGTTCCGCGACGGCGGCATCGCGGAGGGGCCGATCGCGCTGTGCGAGGTGCAGGCGCAGGCGTGCCAGGCGGCAGAGGGGGGCGCGGAGCTGCTGCAGGCGCTCGGCGACGCAGAGGCCGCCGCGTGGTGGCGGGCGTGGGCGGATGCGATGCGCGAGCGGTTCCGCGCCGCCTTCTGGGTGGAGCGCGACGGCGAGCGCTACCCGGCGATCGCGCTCGACGGCGCGGGCGAGCCCGTGGATGCGAAGACCTCGAACATCGGGCAGCTGCTCGGCACGACGCTGCTCTCCCCGGACGAGGAGGCGCACGTCGCGCGGATGCTCGTCGACCCGCGGTTCGCGTCCGGCTGGGGCCTCCGGACCATGGCATCCGACCAGGGCGGCTACTGGCCGCTCTCGTACCACTGCGGCTCGGTGTGGCCGCACGACACGGGCATCGTGATCGAGGGGATGCTCAGGGCCGGCCTGGCCGACGAGGCTCGAGTGCTCGCGGCGCAGCTCCTGCGCGCGGCCGATGCCTTCGACGGCCGGCTGCCCGAGCTGTTCGCCGGGTTCAGCCCCGAGGAGGCGTCGTCGCCCGTCGCCTATCCCGCCTCCTGCCGGCCGCAGGCCTGGAGCGCGGCCGCCGTGGTGCCGGTGCACGAGGCCCTCACCGGACGCTGAGCGGGGCGCCGGGTGCGGCGCCCCGCGATGCATCGCCGATCGGGCATCAGTCCGCATGCCATCCTGAGCCCGCGGCCTGCTGCGGAGCACGACGCCGCCCGCCCGAACGGAAGAGCGCCATGACCGACGCGTACCTCTACGACAGCATCCGCACCCCCTTCGGCCGGCTCGGCGGCGCGCTCGCCGGCGTGCGGCCCGACGATCTCGCCGCGGGGGTGATCGCGGCGCTCGTCGACCGTGCGGAGGGGCTCGATCCTGCGGCGATCGACGAGGTCGTGCTCGGCAACGCGAACGGCGCCGGCGAGGAGAACCGCAACGTGGCACGCATGGCGACCCTGCTCGCGGGCCTGCCGACGTCGATCCCCGGCACGACCGTCAACCGGCTGTGCGGCTCGTCCCTCGACGCGGCGATCATCGCGTCGCGGCAGGTCGCGACGGACGAGGCCGACCTCGTGCTGATCGGCGGCGTCGAGTCGATGAGCCGAGCGCCGTGGGTGACGCTCAAGCCCGAGCGCGGCTACGCCGCGGGCGACGCCACGATGGCGTCGACGACGCTCGGCTGGCGGCTGGTCAACAGGGCGATGCCCGCCGAGTGGACCGTCTCGCTCGGGGAGGCGACCGAGCAGCTGCGCGAGCGCCACGGCATCTCCCGCGAGCGGCAGGATGCGTTCGCGGCCGCCTCGCATCGGCAGGCAGCGGCCGCATGGGACGCCGGCCGCTACGACGACCTCGTCGTGCGGGTGCCCGGCACCGAGCTCGAGCGGGACGAGGCGATCCGGCCGTCCACGACGGTCGAGGTGCTGAGCGGGCTCAGGACCGTGTTCCGCGAGGTCTCGGACGAGCCCGCCGGCGGCACCGTCACCGCGGGCAATGCGTCGCCGCTCAACGACGGCGCCTCGGCCGCATGGATCGGCAGCGAGCGCGCCGCCCGGCTGCCCGGGCGGGCGCCGATGGCGCGGATCGCCGGCCGCGGCGCGGCGGCGCTCGATCCGCAGTTCTTCGGCTTCGCGCCGGTCGAGG
>JBAZPY010000288.1:0-3234 GCA_041645515.1 Agrococcus sp. | reverse complement strand
GGGATGGTCGTGGCTCAGCCGCGGCAGCGCGATCGGCACGGAGTACACGGTCCATGCCGACACCGCCACGCTCGCGAGTGCCCTGGGGCTCTCGGACAGCTCGAGCTCCGCCGAGGTGCTGGCCGCGCTCGACGCGCAGGCCGCGCGAGACCCGGAACGCTGGTTCGACGACCATGACGTCAAGACATCGCAGTGGGACACATGGCGCTGGTATGCGCTCGACGGGACGTTCCACGGCAGCGACGGCTGACCGCTGGAGCCACGCCGATGCGAAGGGCCCAGCGGTGAGCCCCGGCCACGACCCCAGTCAGGTGCCGCAGTAGGTGCGGTAGGCCCGGAAGCTCCGCTCCGGACCTGGCGCCGCGTACCGCTCGAGGCCGGGACGCTCCTCGAAGGGCCGGCTCACCGCGTCGAGCAGCGGGCCGAGCGGGTCGAGGTCGCCCTCGGTCGCGGCGGCGAGCGCCTCCTCCACCAGGTGGTTGCGCGGGACGTACACCGGGTTCACACGGTCCATCGCGTCGGCGTCCGGGCGGAGCGCGAGCCAGCGCTCGGCCCACGCGTCGAACGCCGCGCGGTGGTCGAACAGCTCGTGCGCCGGCTCCGTGTGGCCGCGGGCGACGGCGCTGAGGCTGCGGAAGCCCGAGGTGAGGTCGACGCGGCCAGACTCGAGCAGGGCGAGCAGCTCGTCGACGACGATCGTGGCGTCCGTGCCGTCGTCGTCGGCGGGGAGCCCGAGCTTCGTCCGCAGGCCGGCCGACCATGCCGCGCGGTGCTGGGGCGCGAAGCCGCCGAGCGCCTCCACCGCGAGGGCGACCGCGTCGTCCTGCTGCTCGGCGAGCAGCGGGAGCAGCGCCTCGGCGAACCGGGTCAGGTCCCACTCCGCGATCGCCGGCTGATTGCCGTAGGCGTACCGTCCGCCGGCGTCGATCGAGCTGTACACGGTCGCCGGGTCGAAGCCCTCCATGAACGCGCACGGGCCGTAGTCGATCGTCTCGCCCGAGATCGTCATGTTGTCGGTGTTCATGACCCCGTGCACGAAGCCGACCAGCATCCACTGGGCCACGAGCCGAGCCTGCGCGGAGATCACCGCCCGAAGCAGCGCGAGGTAGGGCTGCGCGTCGTCCGCGGCGTCAGGGGCGTGCCGGGCGATCGCGTGGTCGGCGAGGCGCCGCAGCAGCGCGATGTCGCCGGTGGCGCGCGCGTACTGGAACGTGCCGACCCGCAGGTGACTGCTCGCCACCCGTGCGAGCACCGCGCCCGGCAGCCACTCGTCCCGGCGGACGAAGCGCCCGGTCGCGACGACCGCGAGCGAGCGGGTCGTCGGGATGCCGAGCGCGTGCATCGCCTCGCTGACGATGTACTCGCGCAGCATCGGCCCCACGGCCGCGAGGCCGTCGCCGCCGCGCGCGAAGGGCGTGCGTCCGGAGCCCTTCAGGTGGAGGTCCCGGAGCCGGCCGTGCGCGTCCTCGAGCTCGCCGAGCAGCAGGGCGCGCCCATCCCCCAGCTGTGGCGAGTACGCGCCGAACTGGTGGCCTGCGTAGGCCTGCGCCACGGGGGTGGCGCCCTCGGGGACGACGGTCCCGGTCAGCAGGCCGACGCCCGCGGGGGTGCGCAGCGCCGCTGGGTCGAGCCCGAGCTCGGCGGCGAGCTCCGTGTTGAGCACGAGCAGCGTCGGCTCCGGGGGCTCCTCCGCCCGCCACGGCACGGCGAGCTCCGGCAGGTCACGGGCGAAGCGGCTGTCGAGGGCGACGGGCATTGCGGTGATGGCGGTCACGGCGCGAGGCTACTCCCGGGCCCTGCGAGCGGCGTAGACCCGGGCAGGGAGGAGCTTGAGGAACGGGAGAAGCCCCCGGGACCGCTCAGGGATCCGGGGGCTTCGTGGTGGTGGGCGATACTGGGTTCGAACCAGTGACCTCTTCCGTGTCAGGGAAGCGCGCTACCGCTGCGCCAATCGCCCTAGGTGAATGCTCGAGGTGGAGACGGGATTCGAACCCGCGTAGACGGCTTTGCAGGCCGCTGCCTCACCACTCGGCCACCCCACCAGGTGGTGTGAGATTGACTCTCATGACATTGCTGTCGAGCGGATGACGAGATTCGAACTCGCGACCCTCACCTTGGCAAGGTGATGCGCTACCACTGCGCCACATCCGCGGGGCTCATCGCTGAGCACTCGCATGACTATACCCACGCTCGGACCGCAAGTCCAAATCGACCGGCTCGTGTCGCGGATGCGCTGCGCTCGTCACGCGCGGGGCTCGGGATGTGGCAGACTTGTGCGGTCCGCACCGCGATCACCGCTGGCGGGCACGGGCGATTGGCGCAGTTGGTAGCGCGCTTCCTTCACACGGAAGAGGTCATCAGTTCGAGTCTGGTATCGCCCACCATCAGGCCCCGGCACGTGCCGGGGCCTTCGTCGTCCCCCGCCGGGCCGGCCGCGACTCAGGCCGCCTCGCAGGCCTCCGCGCAGCGCTCGCACGCCTCGGCGCACATCCGGCAGTGCTCGGCGTCGTGCCGCCGGCACTCCTCGGCGCACGCCCGGCAGACGGCGGCGCACGCCGCGAGCAGCGCGTCGATCGCCGCCTTCGGCAGCGGCACCTCGCGCGCGAGGATGCGGCCGACCGTCTCGCAGACGTCCGCGCACGCATCGCACATCACCGCGCAGTCATCCATGCCCTCCTGCCGATCCGCTCTGGCGCAGTCCCGGCACGCCCTCGCGCACGCCTCGAGCGCTGCGGCGTGCGACGCGTAGGAGCCGACCTGCGGGTGCTCGCCGCCGGACCCGTGCTGGTCGTGGTCGTCGTGGTGCATCGTCCCTCCTCCAGCGGGCCTGATGCCCGCGCATCCGTCGACGCCGACGCTACGGGGCCGGGATCGCCCGCCGGAAGACCGGATCTGCCGCGCCCGGGCGACCCCGACGGCGGGCGCGTCGGACGTCGATGTCGCACGCCATCGCTACGTTCGGGGTCGGAGCAGGCGACACCGATGTCACCCGCGCACGCACGGATCCCGGAGAGACAGCACGATGGACCACGAGACAGGCACCAGGACCGACTCGGCCCGCAGCGACGTCGCTGCGACGACCGAGCGCGGCGACAGCGCGGCCGCACTGCCGGACGGCTTCGAGCACCGGCTCTACGAGGCCATCCGCGTGCAGCGGCCCGCCGTGATCGCCCACATCCAGACCGTGCGCCGGTCGCATCCCGACGCCTCCCCCGCCGAGGCCATGAAGATCCT
>JBAZPY010000287.1:0-3238 GCA_041645515.1 Agrococcus sp. | reverse complement strand
AGCCTGCGCCGTGCGCTGCCGAGCCGGCGACGCCGTCACGGCTGCCGCGGCCACGGCCACGACCACCGCTCGAGCGACCGCTGCCGCCCTGCTGCTGCTGGATCTCGTTGCCGGAGCCGGGGCCGCCGGGGACCGGGGCCACGTGCGGGGCGTACGGCCCGACGAGCTGGTCGACGGGGTCCGACGATGCGACGACCATCTGCGGCGAGACCTGGATGCCGGCCTTGCGCAGCAGCGACATGGTGTCGCCGCGCTGCGAGGGCATCATCACGGTGACGACGTCGCCGGCCGAGCCCGCGCGCGCCGTGCGGCCCGAGCGGTGCAGGTAGGCCTTGTGCTCCATGGGCGGGTCGACGTGCACCACGAGCTCGACGTTGTCGACGTGCACGCCGCGGGCAGCGACATCCGTCGCCACGAGCACGCGCACGGTGCCGTCGGAGAACTGCGCGAGGTTGCGATCGCGGGCGTTCTGCGACAGGTTGCCGTGCAGGTCGACGGCCGGGATGCCGGAAGCGGTGAGGTGCTTCGCGAGCTTCTTGGCCTGGTGCTTGGTGCGCGTGAACATGATGCGGCGGCCCTGGCCGGAGGCGAGGCGGCGCACGAGCAGGTTCTTGTCCGCGTCCGAGACCTCGAAGACGTGGTGCGTCATCGCGGCGACCGGCGAGTTCGCCTCGTCGACGGAGTGCATGACCTGGTCGGTGAGGAAGCGGCGCACGAGCTTGTCCACGCCGTTGTCGAGCGTGGCCGAGAACAGCAGTCGCTGCCCCGAGCTCGGCGTCTTGTCGAGGATCTTCGTGACGACCGGCAGGAAGCCGAGGTCGGCCATGTGGTCGGCCTCGTCGATGACGGTCATCTCGATCGCCGAGAGGCTCGCGACGCCCTGGTTCATGAGGTCCTCGAGGCGGCCGGGGCACGCGACGACGATGTCGACGCCGGCGCGGAGCGCCTGCTCCTGCGGGCGCTGCGAGACGCCGCCGAAGATGGTCGTGACGGTGAGGCCGGCGGCCTTCGCGAGCGGAGCGATCTCGGCCGCGATCTGCGTCGCGAGCTCACGGGTCGGTGCGAGCACCAGACCCAGCGGCAGGCCCTTGCGGCGGGCGCCGCCGGCGAGCTCGCCCGAGAGGCGGGCGACGAGCGGGATGGAGAAGGCGAGGGTCTTGCCCGAGCCGGTCTTGCCACGGCCCAGCACGTCGCGGCCCGCGAGGGTGTCCGGCAGCGTGTCGGCCTGGATGGGGAACGGCGTCTCGCGATCCATTGCCTTGAGGGCGGTGACGAGCTTGGCGGGAACGCCCAGCTCGGCGAACGTCGGAGTGGTGGTGTCAGTCAAAGCGTGCTCTTTCGTTGAGCATGCGCGCGCATCCCGGCCCTGCGCACGGCGTGGCCGTGCGGGGCGGACGTGATGTGGATGCGTCGACGCAATTCGGCGAGCGCGACGGTGGTCGCGATCGTTCGCCGTGGAAGTTCGTCGACGCCCGAAGCGGGCGGAGAGAGGAGCGTTCTACGACGCGGTGTCTATACCAACAGGCGAACGGTGGGCAGTGCCCTGCTCGCACAGTCCTCTCAGCGTAGCAGGCCGATCAGACATCCGGCCAGGAGCCGTTGCGCGTGACGGCCCGGGCTCGCAGGCCGCACTCACGCGAGGTCACTACCGTCCCTCACATGGTGAACCCCGTGCAGGACGACGCGCTGCTGCTCCTCACCCGCGGCTACGACGCCGGTGCAGAGATCTGGAAGCGCGCGCGATCGGGCGCTCGTGCGGCTCCGATGCGCATCCTGGGCAAGGACGCGCTCCTCGTGCGCGGCGCCGAGGGCGTCCGGCTGTTCTACGACGAGCACCTGGTGCGCCGTCATCGCGCGATGCCCCTGTTCATCCAGGAGTCGCTCTTCGGCCACGGCTCGGTGCACTCCCTCGACGGCGAGGAGCATCGGCAGCGCAAGGCGACGTTCCTCGACGTCGCGTACGACGACGCGCATGTCGTCCGGCTCGAGCCGTACCTCGAGCGGGAGTGGCAGCACGAGGTCGAGGCGTGGCACGGCGGTGGTGAGCGCTCCGCCTACCGCGCGGCTGTCGGCGCCATCGGCCGCGCGATGCAGCGCTGGGCCGGGCTGCCGGGCACGGCGGATGCGAAGACCCGATGGGCGCACCGGCAGGCGCAGATCGTCGACGGGTTCGGCGTGCCCTACTCCCCCGAGTACCTGGTGACCCTGATCAATCGCGTGTGGTCCGACAGGCACGCGAGCGCGCTGATCGAGGCGGTGCGGGCCGGCACGCTCGAGGCGAAGGAGGGCACGGCGCTGCACGCGTGGGCCTGGCACCGGGACGCCGACGGCGAACAGCTGCCTCCACGGCGCGCAGGCATCGAGCTGCAGAACTCCTTCCGCCCTGCCATCGCTGTCGCCCGGTTCGCCGCCTTCGCTGCGAAAGAGCTGCACGAGCGGCCCGAGTGGCGCGAGCGGATCGCGGCGGAGACCGCCGAGCGGGGTCGCCTCACGGGCGGGCCGCTCGCCACAGCGTTCGCGCACGAGGTGCGCCGCACCGCGCCGTTCGTGCCGATGCTGCCCGCGCGAGCCGTCCGCGACGTCGAGCTCGACGGCCAGCGGGTCGGGCCCGGCGGCTTGGTCTTCCTCGACGTGCTCGGCACCGACCTCGACGACGCGAGCTGGTCGAGCGCGACGGCGTTCGAGCCGGAGCGGTTCGCCGGCGTCGACGACTTCGAATCGATCGACGCGTTCGTGCCGCAAGGCGGTGGCCATTCCAGCACAGGGCATCGCTGCCCCGGCGAGAAGATCACCCTGGCGACGTTGACGAGCGCGATCGCGGCGCTCAGCGATCCGCGCGTCACGATCCTGGGCGAAGGTCTCGATGTGAACCGGCGCCGCATGCCCACCGTGCCCGCCTCCGGCGGTCGAGTGCGGAGCGCATCCCCGACCAGGCCCGGCGCCGGGTGCCCTATCCACGCCCTGAATCAGCCATGACAGAGCCGGGCGATCCGTCTTAGGCTGACTGCCACAGCGGAGGGAGCGCGAGATGCGGCGTCGCGACATGATCGGCCTGGCACTGTACGTGCCCGGCTTCGTGCCTGCCTACGCGGCGTTCGTCGCGCTGGGGAACCGGGTGTTCCCGACCGCGACCGCCGCCCGCAACAACGGCATGGACCACGGAGAGGTGTACTTCCTGGGCGTGGAGGGCAACTCGGTGGCGGATCTCGGACTGGTGCTCGGCTGGATGCTGGTCGGC
>JBAZPY010000286.1:0-3247 GCA_041645515.1 Agrococcus sp. | reverse complement strand
CGCGCGCGGCGTCGTCACACGTCGTCATCCGGACATCTGCCCGTCACACGCGTGCGCTAGCGTCGATGCGCGTGGAAGGAAGTGCGATGCGAGCAGTACTGGTGCGGGAGTTCGGGCCGACGGAGCAGGTGGAGATCGGTGAGACGGATGCCCCGCTGAAGCTCGGGACGGAGGTGGTCGTCGACGTCCACGCCGCGGGCATGAACCCCATCGACTTCAAGACGGTGATCGGCAAAGGCGCAGCGAAGGCCGTCGAGCCGCTGCTGCCGTGGATCCCCGGCGGCGACGTGGCCGGCGTGGTGGCGGAGGCGCCCTACGAGGCGCACGACCTGCAGCCCGGCGACGCCGTCTACGGCATCGTCAACCACTGGCGGACGCGCGGCTCCTACGCCGAGCAGGCGGTCGTGCCCAGCCTCGCGCTCGCGCTCAAGCCCGAGTCGCTCAGCTTCGAGGAGGCCGCGGCCGTGCCGTGCGCGGCGCTGACCGCCTGGGACGCCGTCGTGCGAGTGGCGAAGGCCCGCGCCGGCCAGCGCATCCTGATCCACGCCGGCGCCGGCGGCGTCGGCCACTTCGCCGTGCAGTTCGCGAAGTACTTCGGCGCGCAGGTCGCGACCACCGTCTCGACCCGCAACGTCGACTTCGTCCGCTCGCTCGGCGCCGACGAGGTCGTCGACTACACGCAGCAGCGGTTCGAGGACGCGCTGCAGAAGGTCGACGTCGTCGTCGACCTGGTCGGCAACGTCTCGGACGAGACCGGCACGCGCTCGCTCGACGTGCTGAAGCACGGCGGGCTGTACCTCAACGTGCCGACCGGGTCCTGGCCCGACTACGCATCCGCCGCCGCCGCTCGAGGGCTGCGCGCCTCGTCGGTGAAGGTGGAGTCGGACGGGTCGAACCTCGGCATCATCGGCCGCCTGATCGACGCCGGCGACGTGCGCGTCGAGGTGCAGCACGTCTACCCCCTCGCGCAGGTGCACGAGGCGTTCTCGGTGCTCCAGGGCGGCCACGTGCGCGGCAAGCTGGTGCTGAAGATCCGCTGATCCACCCAAAGCCCTCCGGGCAGTGCAGGATGGTCGCATGAGCGACGCGAAGAAGCCGCTGCTGGAGGTCTCCGGACTCAAGGTGGAGTTCACGACCCAGGACGGCGTGGTCACCGCCGTGCACGAGGCGGACCTGACGCTCGGCGCCGGCGAGACGCTCGCGATCGTGGGCGAGTCAGGATCGGGCAAGTCGACGACGGCGATGGCGATCATCGGCCTGCTGTCGGGCAACGGGCGCATCACGGCCGGCAGCGTGCGCCTCGACGGCGAGGAGCTCGTCGGCGCGAGCGAGGGCGCGATGCGCAAGGTGCGCGGTCGGCGGATCGGGCTCGTGCCGCAGGACCCGATGTCGAACCTCAACCCCGTCGCCCGGATCGGCTCGCAAGTGGCGGAGACGCTGCTCGCGCACGGCCTGGCCGACCGCCGCAACGTCGACGCGAAGGTCGTCGAGACGCTCGAGGCCGCGGGGCTCCCGAACGCCGCCGAGCGCGCCAAGCAGTACCCGCACGAGTTCTCCGGCGGCATGCGCCAGCGCGCGCTGATCGCCATCGGCCTCGCCTGCCGGCCGAAGCTGCTCATCGCCGACGAGCCGACGAGCGCGCTCGACGTCACCGTGCAGCGCACCATCCTCGACCAGCTCGGCACCATGACGAAGGAGCTCGGCACCGCGGTGCTGCTCATCACGCACGATCTGGGCCTCGCCGCGGAGCGCGCGCAGCGGGTGGTCGTGATGCACCGCGGTCGCGTCGTCGAGCAGGGACCGGCGAAGCAGATCCTCGAGTCCCCGCGGCATCCGTACACGCAGTCGCTCGTGAAGGCGGCGCCGTCCGTGGCGATGGCCCGCCTGCGGCCGGAGGACTTCGCGCGCGCCGAGGGCCGCCCGGAGGTCAGCGTGCCCCGCAACGTCTCCGACATCATCGTCGAGTTCGAGAACGTCTCCAAGGAGTTCCACGTCCGCGGACGGCGGGAGCCGTTCGTGGCCGTCGACGACATCAGCCTGAAGGTGCCGCGCGGCACGACCGTCTCGATCGTGGGCGAGTCCGGCTCCGGCAAGACGACGGCGGCACGGATGCTGCTGAAGGCGATCGAGCCGACCAGCGGAACGGTGCGCTTCGAGGGACAGGACGTCTTCACGCTCTCCCGCGAGGAGCAGAAGGCGTTCCGCCAGCGCGTGCAGCCGGTGTTCCAGGACCCGTACTCGTCGCTCAACCCGATGTTCACCATCGAGCGCATCATCGACGAGCCGCTCTCGTTCTACGGCAAGGGCTCCCGCACCGAGCGGCAGCGGCGCGTGCGCGAGCTGCTCGACCAGGTGGCGCTGCCGACCGACATGGCTCGCCGGTACCCCTCCGAGCTCTCCGGCGGCCAGCGGCAGCGCGTAGCGATCGCCCGCGCGCTGGCCCTCTCCCCCGACGTCATCGTGTGCGACGAGCCGGTCTCGGCGCTCGACGTTCTCGTGCAGGACCAGATCCTGCGGCTGCTGGGCGACCTGCAGCGCGACCTCGGGCTCAGCTACCTCTTCATCTCGCACGACCTCGCCGTCGTGCGCCTCATCAGCGACTACGTCGCCGTGATGCAGAACGGCAAGCTGGTCGAGGCGGCGACCTCCGAGGAGATCTTCACGAACCCGCGCGACCCGTACACGCGGCGGCTGCTCGCGTCGATCCCCGGCAACGAGCTGAAGATCGCGAGCTGACGCCCCGCCGGAGCGGGGGTCAGCGCTTGCGGGTGCGGGGGTCCATCGCCTCGCGGAGCGCCTCGCCCAGGAGGGTGAAGCCGAGCGCCGTGATCATGATGCAGATGCCGGGCAGGAACGCCAGCTGCGGCGCGATCGCGAGCTCCTGCTGCGCGTACGTGAGCATGCGACCCCACTCCGCCACTTCCGGCCGACCGCCGCCGAGGCCGAGGAACGAGAGCGCTGCCGCGTCGATGACCGCCGTCGCGAGGGTGAGCGTGCCCTGCACGATCACCGGCCCGACCGAGTTCGGCAGCAGGTGCGACATCGTGATCCGGCCGGTGCCCAGCCCGAGCGTGCGAGCGGCGAGCACGTAGTCGGACTCCCGCTGGCTCAGCATGGACGAGCGGAGGAGGCGGGCGAAGATCGGGATCTGCGCGACGCCGATCGCGATCATGACGGCGAAGGGCGTCCGGCCGAGGATCGCCGCGATCGAGACCGCGAGCAGCAGGTGCGGCACCGAGAGCAGGAT
>JBAZPY010000285.1:0-3249 GCA_041645515.1 Agrococcus sp. | reverse complement strand
ATCTGCCGCAGCGGGCCCGCATGCAGCTCCGGGCGGCGTGGGCGGAGGCGGTGGGGGTGCCGATCAGCGCCTTCGAGGGCGAGGGCGTCACGTGGGTGCCGCGCGAGGACCTGCGCTCCGTGGTCGTGGTCGAGCTCGGCACCGCGATGGCGGTCGCGGCGCCCCAGCGCGCGCTCGCGCTGCTCGAGACCCAGCATCGCGCGATGCTGCGGGATGCGACCGCGACCGCGGCGGCCCTGCCCGGCTCGCTGCCCGTCGGCTCGGCGCACCTGCTGTTCACCGGCACCCGACCGGCCGCCCCGTCGCACGCGGTGGTGCCGGGCGACGACCGAGACCTCGTGAAGGTGCGCGCCGCGGTCGCGGAGGACGAGTGGTCGGAGGCGGGCGTCGAGCCGATGGAGCGGCACTGGGCGGTGCGCGACGGCCGCGAGCCGCTCGCGGTCGCCGGCTACCAGCGGTGGCACACGACGATCGCGCACATCGGCGTCGTCGCGGCGACGGAGCACCGGGGTCGCGGCTACGCCGCCGCCGCCGCGACCGGCGCGGTGAGCGCGGCGATCGACGCCGGACTGATCGCGCAGTGGCGCAGCCGCGTGGGCAACACCGCGTCGCTGCGGCTCGCCGACCGGCTCGGCTTCACCCGCATCGGCACGCAGTCGGCGGTGTCGCTCGCGTCGTGGAGCTGATGGCCCGACGCCTCAGCTCGAGCAGAGGCAGAACGGGTGGCCCGCCCGGTCGAGGAAGACGCGGAACGTCTCCCCCGGCTGGGTGCCGTGCTTCGTCGCGCCCAGCTCGATGACGGCCCGCTCGCCCTCGTCGAGGTCGTCGACGACCACGTCGAGGTGCATCTGCTGCGGGTGCTCCTGGCCGGGCCAATCGGGTGCGGCGTACTGCTCGACCTGCTGGAAGCAGATCACCTGGCCGAAATCGGCCTGGCCATCGCGGCGACGCT
Organism: Agrococcus sp.; assembly: GCA_041645515.1. Taxonomy (GTDB): domain Bacteria; phylum Actinomycetota; class Actinomycetes; order Actinomycetales; family Microbacteriaceae; genus Agrococcus. The sequence continues at coordinate 2,297 of JBAZPY010000285.1, read as the reverse complement.
ACATCCTCAACGTCGCCGGTGGTCGCGCATCCGTCATACGGCGCCGAGCTGCCACCCGCGACGTCGAGAGATCAGAAGCCGCGCACGAGCGGGAAGATCGGCAGCGCCTCCGGGTGGTGCGCGTGCACGATCACGAGGAACACCACGGCGTCGAACAGCAGGTGCACGGTGACGACGTAGAAGAGGTTCTTCGTCCACGAGAAGATCGCGCCCTGCACGAGCGCGAACGGGATCGTCAGCAGCGGCCCCCACGCCTGGTAGCCGAGCTCCCACAGGAACGACACGAAGATGGCCGCCTGCAGCAGGTTGGCGAGCCACGGCCGGAAGTGGCGCAGCAGCAGCGTGTAGACGGTGCAGATGAAGAACAGCTCGTCCCACAGGCCCACCGCGTTCACGCCCAGGAAGAGCCGGGCGATCATGTCCCACTCCGCGACCGGCGGCCAGTTGCGGTAGACGCCGGAGGTGAGGAAGTAGAACGGCAGGATCAGGTAGGCGGCGAACACCACGACCACGAGGTAGATCCACATGCGCCGCGACCAGCGCCCGCCCTTCCACGGGAACCGCACCGCGTGGTCGCGATACACCCAGCGCGAGATCGAATACGGGATGAGCACCGCGCCGCCGAGCGCGATCGTGAAGCGCAGGATGCCCTCGTTCGAGATGTCGGCGTGCAGCGAGATCATGCTGATCCAGGCGAGCGCGATCGCGATGATCGCGAGGTCCTGGCCGAGCTTCGACGAGCGGCCGGCGCGGTCGGTGAGGATGCCGCCGATGACGCCGGCGATGAGCGGCACGTAGCCCCAGTCGGTCATCACCCAGAACTGCAGCACCGCGCCGAGCGAGACGAGCGCCGCCGGGATGATGGCGATCGGATGCGTCCGGGTGCCCTCGGCGTGGATGCCCCCGGTGCGCATCCTCCCGGCGCGGTTCCCACCGATCGCGATCGTCACGCCCTTAGCCTACGGACGACTGCCTGTCAGCCCAGCGGATGATCCTGCATCCGCCTGTCGATGCAAAGGTGCCCGGATCGGGCGGATGCGGTCGCCGGCGATGCTCGGATGGTCGCATGCAGACCTCCAGACTCGATGCACAGCGGCTCACGCACACCTACGGACAGGGCGAGGCCGCCGCGCCGGCGCTCGCCGACGTCTCGCTCTCGATCGGCGCCGCCGGCCCGGAGGCGGTCGCGATCATGGGGCCCTCCGGCTCCGGCAAGTCGACGCTCCTCCACGTGCTCGCCGGCATCATCGCGCCCGCGCACGGCACCGTCGTCTGGCGCGGCCGCGACCTCGCGACGATGCGCGACGGGGAGCGCACGAAGCTGCGCCGCAGCGACTTCGGCTTCGTGTTCCAGTCGGGGCAGCTGCTGCCCGAGCTGCCCGCGGTCGAGAACGTGGCCCTGCCGCTCATGCTCGGCGGCGGCTCCCGCGCGGCGGCGGAGGCGCAGGCCGGCGCGCTGCTGCACCGGCTCGGCCTGGGCGGCATGCTGACCCGCCGGCCCGGCGAGCTCTCCGGCGGGCAGGCGCAGCGCGTCGCGATCGCCCGCGCGCTGGTCGGCTCCCCCGGCATCGTCTTCGCCGACGAGCCGACCGGCGCGCTCGACCGCGGCACCGGCGGCGCCGTCATGAGCCTGCTCATCGGCGCCACGCTCGGCCACGGCGCCTCCCTCGTCGTCGTCACGCACGACCCGGAGGTGGCGGCGGCGTGCTCCCGCATCGTCCGCTTGGAGGACGGCCGCATCGTCAGCGACGAGCGTGCGGATGCGTCGGCACCCGACGCGGTGCCGGTCGCGCACCCCGCGCAGCCGCTCCCGCCCGCGCGCTCCTACGGCGCGGTGGTGGCCGAGCAGCGCGTGCAGGATCCGATGCACGCCGCCCAGCAGTCGTGGATCGAGGCCTCCCGATGACCGCCCTGCGACTGTGGGCGCGGCTCGCCCGGGCGACCGGCCCGCGCGCGACCGACGTGCTGAGCGCGATCGCGTTCGCCTTCGCGACCGCGGCGCTGCTCGCGGTGCTCGGGGGCGTCAACGCGTTCCGCATGCGGCTCGAGACCGGCGTCGTCGATGCGGTCGATGGCGGCTTCGTGCTCACCCTCGCGTTCGTCGCCGCGGCGCTGCTGCTGCCGGCGGTGTGGACGCTCGCGCAGGCGGCCGTGCGGCTCGCGGTCGCGCGCCGCGACGACCGGCTCGCGGCCCTGCGGCTCGCCGGGGCGACGCGCGGCCAGGTGACGGCGATGGCGGTGCTCGACGCGCTCGCGCAGGCGGTCGTCGGCGTGCTCGTCGGCGCGGTGCTCGCGCT
>JBAZPY010000284.1:0-3254 GCA_041645515.1 Agrococcus sp. | reverse complement strand
CGGCGACGCATCCGCTCGGCTCGGAGGCCGCGGAGGCGCGCACCGCGCTCGCGGCGCTCGACGACGAGGCGCAGGCGCGCCGCCGCGACTACAACACGGGCGCCCGGGAGCTGAACGCGAAGGGCCGCCGCTTCCCGGCGTCGCTGTTCAAGGGCTCCGCCGCCGTCCCGCGCGAGTTCTTCGAGGTGGACCAGACCGGGGCGGTCGCGGAGCCGCCCAGGATCCAGTTTTGAGTCCGGAGCCATCAATGCCGCGAAGCGGCGTTGATGGCGGAGGACTCAAGGTCGAGTAGCACGCCGCTTGCGGCGCGCGTACCGAGACCCGACGCCGCACCTCAGCGCAGCGCCCCGGCCAGCGCCCCCGCCACCGCCCCCGCCCACGTCCCCGCCCCCGCGACCTCCACCCGCTCCAGCCCCTGCCACCCCGCCGCCTCCTCGAGCATGGGCACCAGCCGTGCCGCGAGCTCACCGGCACGGTGCTCCTGCCCCGGCTCGATCGTCGCGTGCTGCACGCGCAGGATGCCGGCGCGCCGGTCGCTCTTGAGGTCGACGCGGCCGACGAGCTCGTCGTCGATGAGCACGGGCAGCACGTAGTAGCCGTGCGTGCGCTGCGCCGCGGGCGTGTAGATGCTGATGCGGTACGCGAAGCCGAACAGCCGCTCCGCGCGCGGGCGGTGCCACACGAGCGGGTCGAAGGGCGACAGCAGTGCCGTCGCGCGGACGCGCCGCGGGCGCCGAGCGCCGGCCCACAGCCACGCGGGGCGTCCCCAGCCCTCCACCTCGACGCGCTCGAGCGAGCCGTCGGCGACGAGGTCGTCGACCGCGGCCCGCGCGTCCTTGATCGAGAGCCGGTGGTAGTCGGCGAGGTCGTCGAGCGTGGCGACGCCGTACGCCTTCGCGGCGCGCTCGACCAGCGCGCGCTGCGCCGCCGACCGCTCCAGCGCCGCGCGCGCCTGCTCCGGCAGCGCCTGCTCGGCGACCGCGTACTGACGCTCGAACCTCGTGCGCCCGACGGTGACGAGCTCGCCGCGCTGGAACAGCACCGCCGTCGCCCAGTAGGCATCCGACTTGTTCCACCAGCCGCCGGGGAGCCGCTCGTGTGCGGGGTGCTCCATGTCGCTCGGGCGCATCGGACCGCGCTCGGCGAACTCCTCGAGCACGCCGTCGACGATCGACTCGTGCTCCGCCGCCCAGCGATCACCGCCCCCTCGCAGGGGCTCGCGACGCTTCCACGCCCACAGCGGCCAGTCGGCGACGGGGATCACCGCGGCCTCGTGCGCGACGTACTCGGTGTAGCCGCCCAGCCGCGGACGGCGCGGATGGTCGTGGTGCAGCAGCCGGTCGAGCGCGCCGCGGTCGTACGGGCCGATGCGCGACAGCAGCGGCAGGTAGTGGCTGCGCTCGAACACGTTGACCGAGTCGAGCTGCAGCAGGCCGAGCCGCTCGATCGACCGCTCGAGCGTGCGGACGCCGGTGCGGCCCCGCTCGCCCGGCACCGCGCCGTCGAGGCCGCCGGCGGCGATCGCGATGCGGCGCGCCTGGGCGGCGGAGATCCTGGCGGGAGCGGTCACGCGTCGGAGGCTAGCAACCACCGCCGACGCATGCCGCGGCCGATACAGCGGTGCGCCGTAGGATCGCACAATGATGCTCCGACGGCCTCCCCTCGAGGCGCCCCGCCCGACGGCGGTCGTCCACGACACGGCGGTGCCGCGGGGCATGCGGATCGCCGGCGCCTGGGCCTGGCGGTTCGTCGCCCTCGCCGCCGCGGCCGCGGTCGTCCTCTGGCTCGTCGTGCAGTTCCGCATCGTCGTCATCCCGGTGCTCGTCGCCGCGCTGCTGACTGCGCTGCTGCTGCCGGTCGTCGACGCGCTCGTGCGCGCCCGGTGGCCGCGCGGCCTCGCCGTCGCGGTCGCGATCATCGGGCTCCTCGTGGTCGTCTCCGGCCTCGGCTGGCTCGCGATCTCGCAGATCCGCGGCGAGTACCCGGCGCTGCAGCAGCGCGCGGTCGAGTTCTGGGGCGAGGCGCAGGAGTGGATCGTCTCGTTGCCGTTCGGCATCGACCAGGCCGACCTGCAGGACACGGTGCAGGACCTCGTCGCGACCGTCCGCGAGGACCTCTCCTCGGTGCTGTCGAGCGCCCTGTCGCTCGGCTCCTCGGTCGGCCACTTCCTCGCGGGCGCGCTGCTCACCCTCTTCGCACTCATCTTCACGCTCGCCGACGGCCGTGGCATCTGGCGCTGGATCGTGGGCGTGCTGCCGGCCCGGGCGCGCGCGGCGACGGACGGCGCCGGCCGCACCGGCTGGGTGACGCTCGGCAGCTTCGTCCGCGTGCAGGTGCTCGTGGCCTTCATCGACGCCGTCGGCATCGGCCTCGGCGCGTTCATCCTGGGCCTCTTCTTCGAGGGCGGCATGCCGCTCGTCGTGCCGATCGCGATCCTCGTCTTCCTCGGCTCCTTCATCCCCATCATCGGCGCGGTCGTGACGGGCTCGATCGCAGTGCTCATCGTCATGGTCTCGTTCGGCTTCTGGCCGGCTGTGATCATGCTCGGCATCGTGCTGCTCGTGCAGCAGATCGAGGGCCACGTGCTGCAGCCGCTCATCATGGGCACCGCGGTGAAGGTGCACCCCCTCGCCGTCGTGCTCGCCGTCGGTGCCGGCTCGACGATCGCGGGCATCGCCGGCGCCTTCTTCGCCGTGCCCGTCGTCGCGTTCCTCAACAGCTTCGTCAAGACCGTGTCGTCCGGCTCGTGGCGCACGGACCCGCGCCCGACCGTCGAGGATGTCGTCCGATGACCGACCGAGCGCTGCCCGAGCCCGCGGTCGCCGCGACCGACGCCATCCCTGGCCCGACGCTCGCCGACTTCGAGGACGCGCGAGAGCGGCTCCGGGGGATTGTGCAGGAGACGCCGATGGAGCGCTCGCGCTACCTCAGCGGCATGCTCGGCGCCGACGTGCTGCTCAAGTGCGAGAACCTGCAGCGCACCGGCGCCTACAAGATCCGCGGCGCGTACAACATGCTCTCGAGGCTCGACGGCGAGCAGCGGGCGCGCGGGGTTGTCGCGGCCTCGGCCGGCAACCACGCGCAGGGCGTCGCGTTCTCGGCGACCGAGCTCGGCATCCGCTCCACCATCTTCATGCCGCTCGGCGTCGCGCTGCCGAAGCTGCAGGCGACGCGCGACTACGGCGCCGCCGTCGAGCTGCGCGGCATGGACTTCCAGTCGGCGCTCGCCGCGGCGGTCGAGCACGTCGAGCGGA
>JBAZPY010000283.1:0-3257 GCA_041645515.1 Agrococcus sp. | reverse complement strand
TCTGCGACCGGAGCGCATCGCGCGTCATCGTGGCCGTGTCGACGCCGTCGAGGGTGATGCGGCCGCCGTCGATCTCGTAGAAGCGCATGAGCAGGTTGACGAGGGTCGTCTTGCCGGCGCCGGTCGGGCCGACGATCGCGACCGTCTGCCCCGGCTCCACCTCGAGCGACAGGTCGTCGATGAGCGGCCGGTCGGGCGAGTAGGCGAAGCGCACGTGCTCGAACGTCACGCGGCCGGAGCCCTCCGCGGGCGTCGCGCCGCCGGCATCCGACTCCTCCTCGTCGGCGTCGAGCAGCTCGAAGACGCGCTCGGCGCTCGCGACGCCCGACTGCACCATCGTGACGGTCTGGCCGATCTGGCCGAGGTTCTGCGAGAACTGCTGCGAGTACTGGATGAACGCCTGCACGTCGCCCACCAGGATCTGCCCGGCGGCGACGAAGAGGCCGCCGGCGACGGCGACGAGCACGTAGCCGATGTTGCCGACGAAGGTCATGAGCGGGAAGACGAGGCCCGAGAGGAACTGCGCCTTGAACGACGCCGCGTAGACGCCGTCGTTCTCGGCGGCGAAGCGTGCCCGCACCGCCTCCTCGCGGCCGAACACCTTGACGAGCGCGTGGCCGGTGAAGGCCTCCTCGACGATCGCGTTGACGCGGCCGGTGCGGCGCCACTGCTCCTTGAAGAGCCCCTGCGCCGGCCCCATCACGAGGGCGAGGATCACGCCGGTGAGCGGCACCGCGATGAGCGCGATGAGCGCGAGCCAGAGGTTGATGGAGAGCATCATGACGAGCACGCCGACCACGGTGAGCAGCCCGGTGACGATCTGCGACATCGTCTGCGACACGGTCTGCGACACGTTGTCGAGGTCGTTCGTGACGCGCGAGAGCAGCTCGCCGCGCTGCGTGCGGTCGTAGTACGACAGCGGCAGGCGGTGGATCTTGTCCTCCACGTCGCGACGGAGGCCCTGCACGGTGCGCTGGACGACGCGGTTGACCACGTAGCCCTGCAGCCACTGGAAGAGTGCGCCGATGGCGTAGACCGCGAGGACCAGCAGCAGGATTCCGCCGAGGGCCTCGAAATCGATGCCCTGGCCCGGCTGCAGGCCCTCCATGCGCTCGAGGATGTTGGCGAGCTCGTCCTCGCCGGCCTGGCGGAGGCCGTCGACGACCTGCTGCTGGCTCGCGCCCGCCGGCAGGTCGCGCTGGACGAGCCCCTGCACGATCACGTTCGTCGCCTGGCCGAGCAGCTTCGGCCCCAGCACGACGAGCACCACCCCCACCGCGCCGAGCGCGAACACCAGCGCCAGCAGCCAGCGGTACGGGTGCATGAGACCGAGCAGCCGCTTGGCGGATGCGCCGAACGACTTGGCCTTGCCGGGCGGGGGCTCCCAGTCGCCGGCGCCGATGCGCGCGGCCTCGGCCTGCTCGGCCTCGAGCCGCTCCTCCTCCGTGAGCTCGGGCTCGGGCTTCACAGCGCGCGCCTTCCGCGCCTGGATCCGCTCCTCGCGGGACTGCTGCTCGCGTGCCATCTCAGGCCTCCACTGCCATCTGCGACTCGACGATCTCTCGGTAGGTGTCGCTGCGCTCGAGCAGCTCCTCGTGCGTGCCGGTGCCGACCACCCGGCCGGCCTCGAGCACGACGATGCGGTCGGCGTCGACGATCGTGGACACGCGCTGCGCGACGACGATCTGCGTCGTCGCGCCCACCGCCTCGGTCAGCGCCGCCCGCAGCCGCGCATCCGTCGTCAGGTCGAGCGCCGAGAACGAGTCGTCGAAGACGAGCACGTCGGGCTCGGCCACCAGGGCTCGAGCGATCGACAGCCGCTGGCGCTGGCCGCCGGAGACGTTCGTGCCGCCCTGCGAGATGCGGGAGTCGAGCTGCTTGTCCATCTGCTGCACGAAGCCCGCCGCCTGGGCGATCTCGAGCGCCCGCCACAGCTGCTCGTCGGTCGCCTGCTCGTTGCCGTAGCGGAGGTTCGAGGCCACTGTGCCGGCGAACAGGTACGGCCGCTGCGGCACGATGGCGATGCCCCGCCACAGCGTCTCGGCGTCGACGTCCCTCACGTCGGCGCCGCCGACGAGCACGCGTCCGCCGGTGGCGTCGAACAGCCGCGGGATGAGGTTGACGAGCGTCGTCTTGCCGGCGCCGGTCGAGCCGATGATGGCGACCGTCTCCCCCGGCTCCGCCTTCAGCGAGACGCCGTCGAGCACCGGGGTGTCGGCACCCGGGTAGTGGAAGCTCACGTCGCGCAGCTCGACCGTGCCGGGCGTCGGCATCCGGTCGCCGACCGCGACGCGCTCGATCGACGGCGCCGTCTCCAGCACCTCGCCGATGCGCTTCGCCGAGACGGCCGCCCTCGGGATCATGATCGTCATGAAGGTGGCCATGAGCACGCCCATGAGGATCTGCATGAGGTACTGCAGGAACGCCATCATGGTGCCGATGTCGAGGTCGCCCGAGTTCACCAGGCCGGCGCCGAACCAGAGCACCGAGACGCTCGAGACCTCGACGATGAGCATGATGATGGGGAACATCAGCACGAAGATGTTGCCGGTGCGGAGCATGGCGTCGGTGACGCCGTCGTTGGCGACCGCGAAGCGCGCCTTCTCGCGCCGCTCCTGCACGAACGCGCGGACGACGCGGATGCCCGTGAGCTGCTCGCGCAGCACCTTGTTGATGCGGTCGATGCGCTCCTGCAGCTGACGGAAGATCGGCACGAGCTTCCAGACCAGGAAGCCGAGCACCACGAGCATGAGCGGCACGGCGACCGCGATGAGCCACGAGAGCGTCGCGTCGGCGCGGACCGCCATGATGACGCCGCCGATCGCGAGCATCGGCGCCGACAGCAGCATCGTGCACGACATGAGGATGAGCATCTGCACCTGCTGCACGTCGTTCGTGTTGCGGGTGATGAGGCTCGCGGCGCCGAAGCGCTGCACGTCCTGCTCGCTGAAGTCGCCGACCTTGCCGAAGATGTCGGCGCGCAGGTCGCGGCCGGCTCGCATGGCCAGGCGGGCGCCGAAGAGGATCGCCAGGATGTTGGCCGCGACCTGGCCGAGGCTCAGGCCGAGCATCAGGAACCCGAGCCGCCAGATCGTGTCGGTGTCGCCTCGCAGCACGCCCTCGTCGATGATGTCGGCATTGATGGTCGGCAGCATGAGCGAGAGCACCGACTGGGCGAACTGGAACAGCACGACCAGGATGAGCGCCGGCCAGGATGGCCTGACGTAGCGGACGATGAGCTTCCGGAGCATGTCAGA
>JBAZPY010000282.1:0-3272 GCA_041645515.1 Agrococcus sp. | reverse complement strand
ACCGATCCGGGTCGGCATCCGCGAGCTCGGGGATCGTGGCGAGCACCTCGCCTTCGTCCACGGCGGCGCACTCGCGGCGCAGCTCGTCGAGCAGGTCGGGCACGGGGTTGCGCATGCGGTGAGGCTGCGATGCGCGCTGGACGCGAGACCGGGCCAGGGCGCTGCAGGAGGGGGGTGTTGCGCGGCCGAGCCCGGTGCGATCCTCGGAGCGTCCCGACATCCGGGCCCGCACCGAGCCCGGCGGATCGGGCTGCCGTTGAGGTGGAGGCGATGGCCGACGACGACCGCGGCGAAGAGCAGCTGGACGACCGTGCGATCGAGATGCTCACCGCATCGATGGACGAGACGGCGTTCCGACGCCGGGCGATTATCCGGGCGGCCGCGGGACCGCCCATCGAGGAGCAGACCCACGACGGCAGACCCGTGCCGGTCTTCGTCGCCGAGCGCCTCGATCGCTTCCGCGAGTCCCTGAACCCGGTGCTGCACGCCGGGCACGCGCTGCATGACGCCGTCTTCCACACCGTGGTCGACGAGCTCGACCTGACCATCGGCGGCCACCTGAAGCCGGAGGCGAAGCCCGAGGCTCGGGACCTCCTGCACGTGTACGGCCCCGACCGGGCTGGCACCGGCGAGCGCCGCTACTACCGATGGGCCTGGCTCGACCACAGCGACCACGTCCCCGCGTTCAGCACGACCGCGCCGACCATCATCCGCTCCGGCCGGCTGGCCGGCAGCTGCGGCGTCTACGGAGGACAGTGGGCGTTCAGCGTGGGCGGCGCCGGGATGCTGTTCGTGCCCGAGCACGGCGCCGCGCGCGTCGCGGTGCGGCCGTACATGCCGTGGCTCGCGCTCACCTCGTTCAACCACTACGCCGTCGGCGCCTCGGTCGTCTGCTTCCTCGGCATCCTGATCGAGAGCTGGCGCCCCGGCCAGGCCGTGGTGCAGGAGCGCGATCACTACATGCCCGTGGTCGTGAGGTCGTCGACCGAGGGCTACCTCCTCGACAGCGAGACGAACGGCACCGAAGCCGCGAGCACGGGTCTGCAGACCGACTTCGTCGCCGTCCCGGGCCGGCGCTACGGGATCTACGTCTACGCCTGGCTCGAGACCAATGGCGGCGCCACCGGGGGCAACGGGCCACTCGCCTACTCGCGCATCGAGATCGATGCCTCCGTGCCGTTCGTGGTCGCGGAGGAGACGCCGCTCTGAGGCTCGGACCCTCCGTGCCCGTCAGGCCAGGAAGCCGACGAGCAGCTGCTCCGACCCCTCGAGGTGCTCCTCCATCGCGAGCGTCGCTGCCTCTGGCTGCCCCTTGAGCACAGCCGCGACGATCGCCTCGTGCTGGCGGTTCGAGTGCTCGATGTTCGGGGCGAGCAGCGGGATGCGATCGAGGTGAGCATTGAGCCGCAGGCGCACGTCGGCGAGCAGCGGCACGAGGCTCGGCGCCCCGACCAGCTCCCCGAGCAGCAGGTGGAACCGCGAGTCCTGCACGCGGTAGTCCCCGTGCGTCGCGTCGCGGCAGTCCTCGAACGCACGCCACACGCGATCGCGGTCCGCAGCGCTGAGCTCGGTCGCGGCGAGCCTGCGGACCGCGCCGACCTCGAGCACGGCGCGCAGCGCCAACGTGTCTCGCAGCACCGCCGCCGACTCGACGCCGCGCGGGTCCACGGTCGGGTCGCGCTCCTGCGAGGGCACGGGATCGACCACGAACGTGCCGCCGTAGCGGCCGCGCCGGGCCGCGAGGTAGCCGGCCTCCGCCAGCGATGCGATGGCCTCCCGCACGGTGTCGCGGCTCACCCCGAGCATCGCGGCGAGCTCTCGCTCGGGCGGCAGCCGATCGCCCGGCGCCACCAGCCCGAGGCGGATCGACTGCACCAACCGGTGCACGGTCGACTCGAAGGCGTTGCCCGTGCGCGCGGGGCGCAGCAGCAGCGACGCGCTCAGCACGCCGGTGTCCGCTGGGGGCTCCTGCACCACGCCCCCACGCTAGCCCGCGAAGTTCAGAGCGGGGTGACGTAGGCCGCGCTCAGGCCGCCGTCGACGAGGAACGTCGAGGCGGTGATGAACGACGCGTCGTCGCTCGCGAGGAACGCGACGGCCGCCGCGAGCTCCTCGGGCCGTCCGAAGCGGCCGACCGGCACGTGCACCAGTCGGCGCTCGGCACGCTCGGGATCCTTCGCGAAGAGCTCCTGCAGCAGCGGCGTCGACACCGGCCCGGGGCAGAGCGCGTTCACGCGGATGCCCTGGCGCGCGAACTGCACGCCGAGCTCACGCGTCATCGCGAGGACGCCGCCCTTCGACGCCGTGTACGAGATCTGGCTCGTCGCCGAGCCCATCACCGCGACGAAGGACGCCGTGTTGATGATCGAGCCGCGCTGCTGCCGCGTCATGTGGCGCAGCGCCGCCCGCGAGCACAGATACACCGACTTCAGGTTGACGTCCTGCACCTTCTGCCATGCGGGCAGCTCGGTGGTCTCGATGGAGTCGTCGTCGGGCGGGGAGATGCCGGCGTTGTTGAAGGCGACATCGACGGCGCCGAAGCGTGCCGCCGTGTCATCGAACAGGTGGTCGACCTGCTCCTGATCCGTCACGTCGACCCGGATGAAGTGGCCGTCGACATCCGCCGCCGCGCGCTCTCCCGCCGCCGCGTCCATGTCGCCGATCACCACGGTCGCCCCCTCGGCGCGCATGCGGCGGGCGGTCGCGAGGCCGATGCCGCTGCCGCCGCCAGTGATGACGGCGACGCGGCCGGCGAGGCGCTGCGAGAGGTCGATCGGCTGCACGCCGGTGCTGTCGTTCATGCGTGGATGCTCCTATCAGTCGGATGCGAGGAAGACGTTCTTGGTCTCGGTGAACGCCAGTGGCGCGTCGGGGCCGAGCTCGCGACCGAGCCCAGACTGCTTGAACCCGCCGAAGGGGGTGGCGTAGCGCACGGAGGAGTGCGAGTTGACGGAGAGGTTGCCGGCCTCGATCGCGCGGCTGACGCGCAGGGCCCGGCCGAGGTCGCGCGTCCAGATCGAGCCCGAGAGACCGTAGGCGGAGTCGTTCGCGAGGGCGATGGCGTCGGCCTCGTCGTCGAACGGCAGCACCGACACCACTGGCCCGAAGATCTCCTCGCGCGCGACCCGCGAGTCGCGGCCGGGCATCAGCACCGTCGGCGGGAACCAGAAGCCTGGGCCCTCGGGCGCCGAACCGCGGAAGGCGACGTCGGTGTCGTCCGGCACGAACGCGCGCACCGACTCCAGATGGCGCCTGGTCACGAGCGGGCCCAT
>JBAZPY010000281.1:0-3295 GCA_041645515.1 Agrococcus sp. | reverse complement strand
GAAGGTGCCATCGGGGTTGACGCCGTAGTACTCGTCGGCCGCGGCGAACGCGGTCTCGCCGCGGCCCGCCGCGACGTCGGCGAGCACCTCACGCAGGGTCGACCACTGCACCTCGGCGTACAGGTTCGCGGCGATCGCGGTGAAGAGCGCACTCGATCCCAGTCGGCGGCCGTCCGCCACCGCGATCGGCTCGGCATCGACCCGGTCGAGCAGCTCGCGCGTCTGCTGGAGCGCATCCGCCTTCGTGCCGGTGAACGGGCACCCCTCCTGCTGGAGGCAGTCGGCGACGAAGTTGCCGTACGCCAGCTCGAACCCCGCCGCCTGGTAGAGCGTGCCCTCGAAGTCGGTCGAGTCGGGGGCGACGGCGGCGTCGAGCACGAAGCGGCCGACGTTCTCGGGGAAGAGATCCGCGTACGTGGAGCCGATGAGCGTGCCGTACGAGACGCCGAGGTAGTTGAGCTTCGGCTCGCCGAGCAGCGCCCGCACGAGATCGAGGTCGCTCGCGACCTGCTCGGTGCCGATGTTCTGGAGCAGCGGGCCGGTGTTCTCGAGGCACGACGCGCCGAGCCATTGCGCGTCCTCCAGCTGCCGCTGCAGACCCTCGTCGCTGAGCGGGTCGGGCTGCGGCCCCTCGGGGATGTCCCAGAGCCAGTCGTACAGCTCGCGCGGGTCGTCGTAGCACGAGATGGGCGTCGAGGCGCCGACGCCGCGGGGGTCGAAGCCGACGAGGTCGTAGTTCTCGCGCACCTCCGGGCGCAGCAGGTAGTCGGCGTACTGCTGCACGTACGCGACCCCGGACGCGCCGGGGCCGCCGGGGTTGTAGAGGATCGCCCCCTGCCGCTCGCCCGTCGCGGGCGCGATCGTCACCGCGAGATCGATCGACTCGGCACCGACCGCGAACCAGTCCATCGGCGCGCGCACCGTGCCGCACCACTTGTCGCCGCACTGCTGCCAGCCGACCTCCTGATCGAAGTAGTCCTCGAGCTCGGGCGCCACGTCCTCCCCCGTCGGTGTCCAGGTCGGCTCCTCGGCGAGCGCGGACGGCGGAGCCGGCAGGACGACGCACCCGCTCAGCACGATCGCGGACACGGCGACGACGGCGAGGGCTGCGAGACGGCGGCGCATGAGGGGCATGCTTCCAACGGTACGCGTCACGGCTATGACCCGGCCCCGGCGCCGGTAGCCGGGCGCCGCGCTGCGTCAGCGGCGCTGCGCCGCCCTGGCCGCCCGCACGAGCATCGCCTCGAGCGCGAGCACGGGCGGCACGTTCGCCTCGATCCGCTCCCGCGCGATGCGGAGATGATCGAGCACGTCGATGACGGCGGCGCGCTGCAGGTAGTCGGCGGCGGCGAGCACCGTCGGTCGCATCGCCTCGTTCACGAGCTCGCGGCCAACCCCGAGCTGCGTCATGAGGATGTCGCGGTAGAGCGAGAGCAGGTCGACGAGGATGCGGTCGACGCCGTCGCGCATGCCCCGCTTCGCCCGCTGCTTCTGGGCGTCCTCGAGCTCCTTCAGCTGCCGGCGGAGCGCAGGGGGCACGGTGCCGCCCGGCTCGATCCCCAGCTGGTGCAAGGCCTGCGCGCGCTCCGCCTCGTCCTTCTCGGCCGAGAGCGCGTCGGCGTCGGCCGTGGCGATCTCGACGTAGCGGGCGGCGGCGAGCACCGCCGACGCCGCGGTCGACACGCGCATGGCGATCTGCAGCGTCTCGGCCCTGCGGGCGCGCGCCTCGTCGCTCGTCGCGAGCCTGCGCGCCATCCCGATGTGGCTCTGCGCCTCGCGGGCGGCGCGCTCGGCGACCTCGGGCGAGACGCCGTCGCGCTCGACGAGCAGCTGCGCCACGTCGCGCGGGTCGGGCACCTGCAGCGTCAGCGTCCGCACGCGCGAGCGGATGGTGGGCAGCAGGTCGGCCTCGCTCGGCGCGCACAGGATCCACACCGTCTCGGGCGGCGGCTCCTCGAGCGCCTTCAGCAGCGCGTTCGAGGTGCGCTCCGCCATCCGGTCGGCGTCCTCCACCACGATCACCCGGTAGCGCGCGCTCGACGGCGCGAGCGACGCTCGCTGCACGACCGATCGCGCCTGCGCGATCGTGATGAGCACGCCCTCGGTCGAGAGGGTCACGAGGTCGGGGTGCGTGCGCGCCTCGACGAGCGTCGCGACGCGCTCGTCGATGCCTGACGGCGGCGACAGCAGCGCGGTCGCGAAGGCGTAGGCGAGGTTCGAGCGGCCGGATCCGGGCGGGCCCGTCAGCAGCCAGGCGTGCGTCATCCCGCCGGACCGGTCTTCGGCGCCGTCGGACGCCGGGTCGATGGCGGCGGCCCGCTGCAGCTGGGCGACGGCGTCGGCCTGCCCGACGATCGCATCCCACCCGGTCGCCATCCGCATCCCCTCGTCCGTGGCCGTCATCGGCCGATCAGCGGTCCGGGTCGAGCATCGCACGCACGTGCGACACGACGCGCTCGTGCACCTCGTCGGGCGTGCCGGATGCGTCGACGACAACGAACCGGTCGGGTTCGCCCGCCGCGAGCTCGAGGTACGCCGCGCGCACCCGCTCGGCGAAGGCCTCCCCCGCCTCCTCGAGCCGGTCGTACGGCGCGTCCTCGCGGGCTGCCATCCGCTCGCGGCCGGTTGCCGGGTCGAGGTCGAGCAGGATCGTCAGGTCGGGCAGCAGCCCGTCGGCGGCCCAGAGCGACAGGTCACGGATCTGCCCGCCGTCGAGCTCGCGTCCGGCGCCCTGGTAGGCGACGGAGGAGTCGAGGTAGCGGTCCTGCAGCACGACCTCGCCGCGCTGGAGCGCCGGGCGCACGAGGGTCGCGACGTGGTGGGCGCGGTCGGCTGCGTACAGCAGCGCCTCGGCGCGCGGGGCGACGTGGCCCTTCGTGTGCTGCACCAGCCGGCGGATCTCGACGCCGAGCTCGGTGCCCCCTGGCTCGCGCGTGCGCACGACGGTGCGGCCGCGGCTCTCGAGCCACGCCTGCAGCAGCTGCGCCTGCGTCGACTTGCCGGAGCCGTCGCCGCCCTCGAACGTGATGAACGCGCCGGTCACGACGCGTCGGCGCTCGAGGCCGGCTTCGCCTTCGCGGCCGGCTTCTTCGCGGCCGGCTTCTTGGCGGCCGTCGTCTTCGCCGCCGGCTTCTTGGCCGCCGGCTTCTTCGCGGCCGCCTTGCGCACAGGCTTCTTGGCCGGGCCCTTCTCGCGCTTGAGCTGCAGCAGCTCGATGGCGCGCTCGAAGGTGACGCCAGAGACATCCTCGCCGCGCGGGATGGTCGCGTTCGTCTCGCCGTCGGTGACGTACGGC
>JBAZPY010000280.1:0-3304 GCA_041645515.1 Agrococcus sp. | reverse complement strand
ATGGCCTCCTCGGTCGCGCCGTCGAACACCGGGGTGGCGACCTTCGTGTCGGCGGGCGCCTCGAGCGTGCGCGGGTCGAGACCCTCCGCCCACTCCGGGGTGCCCTCGACCTTCCAGCCCGTCTTCGCGATCCAGCCGAGGTGCGTCTCGAGCACCTGGCCGAAGTTCATGCGCTTCGGGATGCCCAGCGGGTTCAGCACGATGTCGACCGGCGTGCCGTCCGCGAGGAACGGCATGTCCTCCTCGGGCAGGATCTTCGCGATGACGCCCTTGTTGCCGTGACGGCCGGCGAGCTTGTCGCCCTCGGTGATCTTGCGCTTCTGCGCGATGTAGACCACGACCTTCTCGTGCACGCCCGAGCCCAGCTCGTCGTCGCCGTCCTCAGCGCGGAACTGCTTGACCGCGATGACCGTGCCCTGCTCGCCGTGGGGCACCTTGAGCGACGTGTCGCGCACCTCGCGGCTCTTCTCGTTGAAGATCGCGCGGAGCAGGCGCTCCTCGGCGCTCAGCTCGGTCTCGCCCTTGGGCGTGACCTTGCCGACCAGGATGTCGCCCGGCACGACCTCGGCGCCGATGCGGATGATGCCGCGCTCGTCGAGGTCGGCCAGCAGGTCGGGGCCGACGTTCGGGAGGTCACGGGTGATCTCCTCCTTGCCCAGCTTCGTGTCGCGGGCGTCGACCTCGTACTCCTCGATGTGGATCGACGAGAGCACGTCGTCCTTCACGAGGTTCTGGCTGAGGATGATCGCGTCCTCGTAGTTGTGGCCCTCCCACGGCATGAACGCCACGAGCAGGTTGCGGCCGAGGGCGAGCTCGCCCTGGTCGGTCGCGGGGCCGTCGGCGATGACCTCGCCGGCCTCGATGCGGTCGCCCGCCGAGACGATGACGCGGTGGTTGTACGACGTGCCCTGGTTGGAGCGGTCGAACTTGCGCAGGAAGTACTGCTGCGTGCCACCCTCGTCGAGCTGGATCGAGACCATGTCGGCCGAGACCTCTGCGACCACGCCGGACGCATCCGCCGTGATGACGTCGCCGGAGTCGATCGCGGCGAAGCCCTCCATGCCGGTGCCGACGAACGGCGACTCGCTGCGGACCAGCGGCACCGCCTGACGCTGCATGTTCGCGCCCATGAGGGCGCGGTTGGCGTCGTCGTGCTCGAGGAACGGGATGAGGCTCGTCGCCACCGACACCATCTGGCGCGGCGAGACGTCCATGTAGTGGACCTCGGTCGGGACGACCAGCTCCACCTCCTCGCCCTTGCGGCGGGCGACGACGCGCTCCTCGATGAACTGCTGCTTCGAGTTGAGGCGGTTGTTCGCGTGCGCGACGACGAACTCGTCCTCCTCCGACGCGGTCAGGTAGTCGATCTTCGCCGACACGACGCCGTTCTCGACGCGGCGGTACGGCGTCTCGATGAAGCCGAACGAGTTGATCCGCGCGAACGTCGCGAGCGAGCCGATGAGGCCGATGTTCGGGCCCTCAGGCGTCTCGATCGGGCACATGCGGCCGTAGTGCGACGGGTGCACGTCACGGACCTCGACGCCGGCGCGCTCACGCGACAGACCGCCCGGGCCCAGCGCCGACAGGCGGCGCTTGTGGGTCAGGCCCGCGAGCGGGTTGTTCTGGTCCATGAACTGCGACAGCTGCGAGGTGCCGAAGAACTCCTTGATCGCAGCCGAGACCGGACGCACGTTGATGAGCGTCTGCGGGGTGATCGCCTCGATGTCCTGCGTCGACATGCGCTCGCGCACGACGCGCTCCATGCGGGCCAGGCCCGTGCGGACCTGGTTCTGGATGAGCTCGCCGACGGCGCGGATGCGGCGGTTGCCGAAGTGGTCGATGTCGTCGACGTCGAGACGGATCTCGACGGGCTCGCCCTTGCGGACGCCCGGGAGGGTCGTCTGCTCGGCGTGCAGCGCCACGAGGTACTTGATCGTCGCGACGATGTCCTCGACCGAGAGCACCGAGTCGCTCATGGGCACGTCGATGCCGAGCTTGCGGTTGATCTTGTAGCGGCCGACCTTCGCGAGGTCGTAGCGCTTCGGGTTGAAGTAGAAGTTGTCGAGCAGCGCGCGGGCGGCCTCGGCGGCGACCTGCTCGCCCGGACGGAGCTTGCGGTAGATGTCGCGGAGGGCGTCCTCCTTCGTCATCGGCGCATCCTTCTCGAGCGTCGCGATGATCGACTCGTAGCCGGCGAACTCCTTGGCGATGTCCTCGGCGGTCATGCCGAGGGCCTTGAGGAAGACGGTGACCGACTGCTTGCGCTTGCGGTCGATGCGCACGCCGACGGCGTCGCGCTTGTCGACCTCGAACTCGAGCCAAGCGCCGCGGCTGGGGATGACGCGGGCCGAGTAGACGTCCTTGTCGGAGTTCTTCTCGGGGGTGCGCTCGAAGTAGACACCGGGGCTGCGCACGAGCTGCGAGACGACGACGCGCTCGGTGCCGTTCACGATGAACGTGCCCTTCTCGGTCATGAGCGGGAAGTCGCCCATGAAGACGGTCTGCGACTTGATCTCGCCCGTCTCGTGGTTCATGAACTCGGCCGAGACGTACAGCGGCGCGGCGTACGTCTTGCCGCGCTCCTTGCACTCGTCGATCGTGTACTTGGGCACGTCGAGCACCGGCTCCGAGAAGGAGAGCTGCATCTTCTCGCTCAGGTCCTCGATCGGGGAGATCTCCTCGAAGATCTCCTCCAGTCCCGAGTGCGCTGGGATGTCGTCGCGACCCTCGGCGTTCGCCAGGTCGAGGCGCGCCTTCCAGGCGTCGTCACCGATGAGCCATTCGAAGCTCTCGGTCTGGAGCGCGAGCAGGTCGGGGACCGTCAAGGTCTCCGAGATGTGCGCGAAGCTCAGTCGGCTTGCGCGCCGACCGGTCTTGGGGGCCAGTTCAGCCAAGGCAGATACCTCCGGGCCGGGAAGGGTTGCGGGTCTTCCCGGGATCGTGTCGTCGGTGAGAGACTCGTCAACACCCTTGAAGCGCCCGGTGTCCGGGCGCGCGCCGACCGCAATATGAAGGCAGAGGGGATGTCTGTGAGCGCAACTACCCACACTACGCCGCGGGTCGACCCATGTCCAGTCGCCTCGGCGTGTCGGCTCGCGCAGCCCTGGGCGACGATGCTAGCGGGTCCCGGCCGGGCGGATGCTCCGCCGTCCGACGCGGGAGGATGGTGGTCGTGAGCACCCCCAGCCGACGCCTCTCGAGCGGCCTGCACGCCGAGATGCGCTACGCATCCGCGGGCTGGCAGCTCGTCGTCGACGGCACCCCGCAGTCGCACGTCGACCCGGAGCGGCCGGAGCTGCTCGTC
>JBAZPY010000279.1:0-3305 GCA_041645515.1 Agrococcus sp. | reverse complement strand
CTCGCCGGTCTCGCGCACCTGCACGACCCGGTCGCGGCCGGCGAGCGCCCGCACGATCGACCCGGCGGCGCGCGCGAGCCGGTCCTCGGCGTCGCGGCCCGTCCCGGCCGCGCCGGCGGTGTCGACGAGCACCACCAGGTCGTCGGTCGCGGGGTTCGCCTCCTGCCGCACCATCAGCTGCCCGCGCTTCGCCGACTGCCGCCAGTGCACGCGGCGCTGCGGGTCGCCGGGCCGCCACTCGCGCACCATCGCGTCGATCTCGTCGGAGTTGCGCGACTGCGACTGCCTGCCGGCCTCCCGGGTGGAGCGCAGCGACGACGACGGCACCGGCAGCAGCGCCGGCCCGACGACGAGGCTCGCGCGCGGGTCGACGGCGCGGACGGTGCGCATGACGCGGAACGGGTCGAGCGACGTGATCTCCACCGGCGCGAGCCGCCAGCGGCCCCGAGGGTGACGGCCCAGCGCCACCTCGGCGCCGCCGTCCTCTCCCAGCTCGCCCTCGAGGTGCAGGAAGCGCTCGGGCCCCGGCGCCCACGTGGCCCACCGGTCGCCGGCCCGCCGAGGGTCCGCGACGATGCGCAGCACCGCATCCTCGCCCTCCTCGAGCACGCCGGGCGCCACGACCCGCACGCGGGACCCGGTGCCGAGCACCCACCACGCGCCCAGCAGCACGACGCCCAGGCACAGCGCGGCCGGCACGAGCAGCACGGCCTGCCGCTCCCAGTAGGCGGCGACGGCGAGCGCGACGCCCGCGAGCGCGAGCACGACCCCGCGCGTCGTCGGTCGGACGCGGGCTCGATCGCGGACCATCAGCGCATGACGGGGGCGATGGTGGTCGCCAGGGCTTGCGCGACCACCCGCCTGGCGTCGTCGTGGCGGGCGTGCGGGTCGTGCATGACGAGGTGGTGCGGCAGCACGTGCACCGCGAGCTCCTTGACGTCGTCGGGCGAGAGCCAGTCGCGGCCGTGCAGGTGCGCGCGAGCCTTCGCGGCGCGCACGAGCTGCAGCGTCGCGCGCGGGCTCGCTCCCAGCCGCACCTCGGGGTGGTCGCGGGTCGCGCGGGCGAGCCGCACCGCGTAGCGCTCGACCAGCTCGTGCGCGCGCACGGCGCGGGCGACCCCGATCTCCTCGCGGAACTCCCGCTGCGTCGTCACCGGCCGCACGGCGTCGAGCGGCTGCGCGACCTCGCGCGCCTGCACCATCGCGAGCTCGGCCTCCTGGTCGGGGTAGCCGAGCTCGAGCCGCGCCATGAACCGGTCGCGCTGCGCCTCGGGCAGCGCGTACGTGCCCTCCATGTCGATCGGGTTCTGCGTCGCGACGACGAGGAACGGCGTCGGCAGCACGTGCGTGACGCCGTCGACCGTCACCTGCCCCTCCGCCATGCACTCGAGCAGTGCGGCCTGCGTCTTGGGGCTCGCACGGTTGATCTCGTCGGCGATCACGATGTTCGCGAACACCGGGCCCGGCTGGAAGCGCAGCTCACCGCTCGTCTGGTCGAGCACCGACATGCCGGTGATGTCGCTCGGCAGCAGGTCGGGCGTGCACTGGATGCGCCGCACCGTCCCGCCGATCGCGGCGGCGAAGGCGCGCGCGAGCTGCGTCTTGCCGACGCCCGGCACGTCCTCGAGCAGCACGTGGCCCTCCGCGAGCAGCACCGTGAGCGCGGTGCGGATCTCCTCCGTCTTGCCGGAGATGACGGATGCGACGGCCCGCTCGATGCGCGACCCCGGCGTCCCGGCGGTGTGCGTCGCGGCCGAGCCCGACCGCTCGGGGGCGCTCGCGAGGGCCGTCTCGCCGGCCGGATCGTCAGCCTGCATGCGCTGCTCCCGCTTCTGCCAGTGCATCGATCCTGCCCGCCTCGCGCCCGGCGCGGTAGGCCTCGTCGCTGCCCAGGCGGAACATGTCATCGCCCGCGGGCCGCACGAGCCGGGCGGCGCCCGGCTCGTCGAGACCGGTCACGTGCCGGCCGAGGCCGCGCACGAGCACGACGGGCACCGCATCCGCCTTGCCTGCGACGAGCTCCGCGGCGGCCGCGATCTCGTCGGCGACGGCCGGGGCGGTGACCAGCAGCGGCCTGCCGTTCGCGTCGACGCTCACCGGTTCGAGCACGCGCACACCCGCCGCACCGATCGCGACATCGATCTGGCCGACGCGCCACGCGCGGCCGAGCGTGTCGCTCACGATGACGCCGATGGCCGCGCCGAAGCGCGACCGCAGCCGCTCGGCGATCCCGCGGGCCGACGCATCCGAGTCGAGCGGCAGCAGCAGGATCGTGCCGTCGTCGGTGTTCGACGCGTCGACGCCCGCGGCCGCGAGCACGAGGCCCGTGCGGTGCTCGACGATGCGCGTGATGCCGCCAGGGTGGGCGCGCGAGGCGACCAGCCGCACCGACTCCTCGGTGATGGCCTGCTCGCGCTCGGCGGCGGGGCGGATGCGTCCCTCGGCCTTCGAGACGACCTTGCTCGTGACGACGACGATGTCGCCCTCGGCGGGCCGGAGCGGCGCGATCGCGTCGGCCACGATCTCGGGCAGGTCGTCGCCGGGCCGGATCTCGCCGATCCCCCGGACGGCGCGGAGCTCGAGGTCCGCGCCGCGCTCGGGGCCTGCGCTCGGCCGGGGATCGGCGCCGCGCTCCGGACCGCTCATCGGGATTGCAGGAAGGTGGCGACCGCGCGCGGCACGTAGGGGCTGATGTCGCCGCCGAGCTCGCTCACCTGGCGCACGAGGCTCGACGAGACGTGCGCGTTCTCGGGGTTCGGGAGCATGAAGATCGTCTCGACGCCCGCGAGGTTGCGGTTCACGATCGACATCGGCGTCTCGTACGAGAGGTCGGTCGACGAGCGGATGCCCTTCACGAGCACCTCCGCCCCCACCTGCTGGCAGTAGTCGACGAGCAGGCCCATCGACCAGTTCGCGATGCGGATCTCGCCCGCGATGCGGGCCTCCTCGATCGAGCGCTCGATGAGCGCCTCGCGCTCCGGCACCGGCAGGAACGCCCGCTTGTCGGGGTTGTGCGTCACCACGACATGGACCTCGTCGAAGATGCGCGCGGCCCGGGCGATGACGTCGAGGTGACCCAGGGTCACGGGGTCGAAGGAACCGGGCACGACGGCGATGCGGGGCATGCCGTCAAGCGTAGCGGCCGGGCCTATGAGGGAGCCTCAGCGCGGCGCCCGGCTCGCGGGGCGGCGGCGGCCCGGCCGGGATCCGGTCCCGGTACGGATCGGCGGGATGCGTCGGCCCGCACCCGCAGATCGGTGCAGGAGAGGAGGCGGGCCGCGGGGCGCCGGTACGGATCGGCGGGT
>JBAZPY010000278.1:0-3323 GCA_041645515.1 Agrococcus sp. | reverse complement strand
CGGCGGGTTCGGCTACGACCCGATCTTCCTGCCGGACGACGCCGACGGCCGGGCGGCCGCCGAGCTGAGCCCGGAGGAGAAGGACGCGCTCAGCCACCGCCGCCTCGCGTTCGAGGCGCTCGCGGCACGCATCCAGCGCGCCTGACGACCGCGCGCCGCGAACCCCGCACCCGAAGGGGACCCGCTCCACCGACGGGGACCCGGTGCACCAGGTCCCCGTCGGTGGAACGGGTCCCGCTCCGGCGAGGGCCGGCCGTGAGGCGGGAGCTGCGCCGCGCCATGATCTCGGTATGTCGAGATCAGCGGATGCGGGCAGGCGAATGATCGCCGTCGCGGCCGCGTGCGCGCTCGCCTCGCGTTCGGGCTAGCGTTGCTCTTCGGGTCCCGCCGGGGGCTCGTCAACCGGTGGGCCAGGAGCCGATCGACGAGAGCGAGGGGTCATGCAGTCGACAGCGGCTGAGGACTACGTCAAGGCGATCTACCACCACACCGAGTGGCAGCCGGACCCGATCACGCCCTCGCAGCTCGCCGGCCGGCTCGGGCTCGCGAACTCCACCGTCACCGAGATGGTGAAGAAGCTCGCCGCTGCCGGCCTCGTGCACCACCGCCCCTACGGCGCGATCGAGCTCACCGACAGCGGGCGGGCGCTCGCCGTGCGGCAAGTGCGTCGGCACCGCGTCGTCGAGACCTGGCTGGTCGAGCGGCACGGCTACGACTGGGACGAGGTGCACGACGAGGCCGAGGTGCTCGAGCACGCGCTGAGCGACCGCCTGCTCGACTCCATCGCGCGATCGCTCGGCGACCCGGTGCGCGATCCGCACGGCGATGTCATCCCGGCGGCCGACGGCTCGGTCGTGCGGCCGGATGCCGTGCTGCTCGCGGATGCGCCGGTCGGGCACGAGGGCGCTGTCGTCCGCATCTCGGACGCCGATCCGGCGATGCTGCGGTTCCTCGCCGACGCGGGCGTCGCGCTCGACGCCGAGCTCGCGGTGCTCGGGCAGAAGCCCTACTCGGGCTCGATCCAGGTGCGCACCACAGCCGGGACGATCGACCTGGGGCCGGAGGTCGCGCAGGCGATCTGGCTGGCGGCGTAGCGCCGCGGGGCGCGGGCGTTCAGGCCTGCGGCGTCGACCACTTCATCGTGACCTGGAAGTTGGCCGTCGAGCTCGCCGTGATGAAGGCGCCCACCTCCACGCTCAGCTGGATGCCGAACTGGATCTCGACGGCGTCGGGAGCATCGACGAGCGACCGCGCCTGGGCGATGAGCGCCGCGAAGGCCGGCTGCACCTTCGCGAGCGCGTCGTCGAGCCGCTGCTCGGTCCGCTCGTAGGCCTGGCCGGAGGTCCACCCGCGGGTGACCGGCCCCGGGGCCCGGCCGTCATCGGGGACCTGCACGGTGACATCCGCACCGCTCGCCGTCGTGAACGACACCAGCCGCGTCATGTCGTGCTCCTCTCAGTCCGCATCGATGCGGTCGATCGTGGCGCTCCAGGCACCGCTGTTGCCCTCGAGGCCCATGTCGTTTATGCCGAGGAAGAGCTCGCCGGCGCGCGGGCACTCGTACTCGACGCCGCTCCCGACGACGAAGAAGTCCTGCTCCTCGTCCAGGCTCCCGATGAGACCGGCCGTGTTCGCGTCCGGCAGCCCCGGCACGTTGAACTGGTGGAACCAGGGCTCCGCGAGCCCGTCCGGCGTCACGGTCGCGGTCGGATCCGTCCCGTGCATGGCGACGCCGCTCGCCGTCACGACGAGCACGTCGCCCGGTGCGCAGCTGACCCCCGTCGGCGTCCAGGCCTGGTCGGCGGGCACGGCCATGTCCACGGCCTCGAAGGGCGCCGCGGCCGGCGTCGTGGTGGCGCCGTCCGGTGGCTCGGTCGACGCGCTCGGCGGTTCGAGTACGCGCGGCAGCAGGAGGGCGGCGGCTCCCGCGGCGACGGCGACCGCCCCACCGATCGCGGCGACGCGCCGGTAGCGACGCCACCATGGCACGGGCGGCGTCACGGCGGCGAGCCGCGCGGGGTCGAGCAGCCGCGTGTCGTCGCCGCGCAGGTACAGCACCGGGGTCACCCACTCGAGCGTGTCGGGCCCGGCGCCCAGGATGCCGATCCTGCCGCTGCGGACGGCCTCGCCCACGGGGCGGCCGCTCGCGAGCGAGGCGTAGAACGCGCGGGAGAACGCGACCGCGGCGGCGTCGGTGATCGCGAACTGCATGGCGGCGACGGCGTGGATGCCGCTGTGCACGAGGGCCGCCGCCGTCCCCGACAGCAGGTCGGTGTAGCTCGCGGCGCCCGACTGGCAGGAGTTGAGGACGACGAGCCGCGGCGTCGGCTCCGCCTCGTCGAGCAGGTCGGCGAGGCGGGAGGCCGACACGTAGTCGGCGCGCCCGTCGCCGCCGACGAGCGCGAGCAGCCCCTCGTCGGTCGCGACGTCATAGCCGCCGTGGCCGACGAAGTGCAGCACGTGCCAGGGATGGGCGAGCAGCTCGTCCTGGATGCCGTGCCACGACGCCTCGGCGAGCCACGTGAGCTCGACCCGGCCGGCGTCGATCTGCGGGCGCAGCGCCTCCTCGAGCCGTCGCTGCTCGGCCTCGACGTCGAGCACGGGCAAGCCGCGCGGTGCGGCGATCATGCCCAGGATGCGCAGCGGGGGATCGAGGCCCGTCGGCTCCGGGTCGTGCGGTCCCGGCACCCACCGCACGATCGGCTCCTTGCGGCTGAGGTACGCGCCGGAGGCAGGATCGAACAGCGTCTCCCACGGGATGGCGGCCAGCCCCGGGGCGTTCAGCCGCAGGGCGAGCTGCAGCGAGCGGCCGCGCTCCGCCGCGACGGCGGCGCTCGCGCGGTAGGCGCTCTCGACCGGTCCCGAGAACACCGCGCCGAACAGACCTGCCCCGACCGCCTGGACGGCGGTCTCGCGCTCGGTCATCACCCGCCGGCTCGAGACCGAGGAGGCGAGCACGCTCGCCTCGAGCCCCGGCACCGACGCGACGAGCGCGTCGACGTCCAGCTCGATCGTCCCGGACGGCTGGTCTCCGCTGAGCGACCTCAGCACCCGCACGGCGTAGGTGCCCGGCTCCGGCCCGGGGTCGATCGCGAGCTCCATGACTTCGCTCATCGTCGCGCGACACCCCCTCGGCTCGCGGCCTCGGGGTCAGTATGACCCTGCCTCGCACGCGTGTGAAGTGCTGGGCGCGCGGGTGCGCGGCTCGGCGCCCTAGCGCTCGATGCCGTGCTCGCTCGTGCCCGACAGGTCGAGCGTCTCGACCGGGCCGGCGGCGGTGCCGTCGCGGATCTCGCGCTCCACCTCGCGGCGCGACTGGATGG
>JBAZPY010000277.1:0-3323 GCA_041645515.1 Agrococcus sp. | reverse complement strand
ATCAGCCGGCTCCGACGCCTGCTCGGCCGGCGGGCGATCACGACCGCGACGGACGGCTACGCCCTCGACGCATCCGCGGCAGTCGACTGGCGCCAGTTCGAGCACGGGCTGGCGTCGGCGCGACTGCACCTGGCTGCCGGGGAACCCGAGCGAGCGGTGGAGACCTACCGGCGCGCCCTCGCGCTCTGGCGCGGCCCGCCGTTCGTCGATCTGCCGGACTGGCCACCCGCCCGAGGCGCTGCGGCGATGCTCGAAGAGCTGCATCGCACCGGCGAGGAGGAGCTGCAGGAGGCGCACCTCGCGTGCGGCGAGCACCGCAGCGTCCTCACCGCCGCCGAGCAGCTCGTGCGTGACGCTCCACTGCGCGAGTCGCGCTGGCACCTGCTGGCGCTGGCCAACTACCGCAGCGGACGCCAGGCCGAGGCACTCGCGACGCTCCGCGCCGCGCGCCGCCACCTCGCCGACGAGCTCGGCATCGAGCCGGGCGCCGGTCTGGTCGCGCTGGAGACGGGGATCCTGCGGCAGGACCCCGATCTCCTCCCCCCGCGCCGCACGGCGCCTGCGAGCCCTGATTGCCCATACCGCGGGCTCGCCGCGTTCGACATCGACGATGCGGCGGCCTTCCACGGCCGGCGATCGATCACCGGTTCCGCGACGGCTCGGCTCGAGCGCACGGGGTTCCTGGCACTCATCGGCGCATCCGGCTGCGGCAAGTCCTCCCTCGCGCTCGCCGGTGTCGGCGCCGCGCTGACCGCGCGCGGCTGGACCATCGCGATCGTCCGACCCGCGGCGGGCGCGGTCGCAACGCTCGAGCAGATCGCTCGCTCCCGCGGCGGCGGACAGCGGCTCGTCATCGTGGACCAGTTCGAGGAGGTCTTCCAGCTCGCCGAGACGGAGCGCGAGCGGCTGTGCTCCCTCGTGCGGCAGCTGGCCGACGCCGACGTCCCGGTGCTGCTGACCCTGCGGTCGGACTTCCTGGATCGCGCCGCGACGCTCGAGCACCTCGGCGCGCGCATCGCGGCCGAGGTGTTCGTGGTCGCGACGATGTCTCGTGCCGAGCTCCGCGACGCGATCGAGACCCCGGCGCTCGAGGCGGGGCTCCGGCTCGAGGCGGGCCTCACCGAGCTGCTCCTCCGCGACGCGGACGGTGAGCGCAGTGCCCTCCCGCTCCTGTCGCACGCGTTGGTCGAGACATGGAGGCGGCGTGAGGGGTCCGTGCTGACCGTGTCGGGATACGAGGAGTCGGGTGGGATCGCCGGAGCCGTCGCGCGATCGGCCGACGCGCTGTACCGCGGGCTCGACGACTCGGACCGCCGGCTCTGCCGGGACATCATGCTGCGGCTGGTCGAGCCCGGGTTCGACGGGCACCCCGTGCGACGGCGCATCGGCGCCGACGTGCTCATCGACGATCCAGCGCGACGCGCGGTCGTGGCTCGTCTGACCGGGGCGCGGCTCGTGAGCGCCGAAGAGGACGCACTCGTGATCACGCACGAGGCGATCGCGACCGCGTGGCCGCAACTGCAGGCTTGGCTCGAGGGCGATGCCGACGACCAGCGCACGATGCGCCAGCTCGCCCTCGCCGCCCACAGCTGGGCGACCGAGCGCGAGCGCGAAGAGGATCTGCTGCGCGGCACCCGGCTGGCTGCGGCGGACGGCTGGCGAGCTCGAGTGGATCCCGCGCTCACCGCCACCGAGCGGCGATTCCTCGACGCCTCTGTGAGCAGGGAGCGCGCTGAGGCCGCCGGGCTCGTCGCGCGATCGGTGCGAGATCGGCGCCAGAGTCGTCGGCTTGGCATCGCACTCGCCGGCGCGGCCGCCCTGCTCGTCGTCACCCTCGTCGCCGGGAGCGTCGCGCTCGTCCGCGGCGAGGAGGCCGCTCGCAGCGCGGACTCGGCGAGTGCCGCGCGCGAGGACGCGGGCATCGAGGCGCTCCTCGGAACCTCGCTCGCCCTGCGCAGCTCCGAGCGCGATGTGTCGGCTCTGCTGGCTGCGGAGCTGTGGCGCCGATGGCCCGAGGACCCTCGCGCGCGCTCTGCCCTCATGGGCGTGGTCACGGCGAGCGGCGGCCTGCTGGGCACGCGCTACCTCGACGTCGAGCGGATGACCGGGTCGGCGACCCCCGCCGGCGACGTCCTCACCATCGAGGATGACGAGCGACTCGTCCTACGCGAACCGCTGACCGGGGCGATCACGACGACCCGCACCCTGTTCGAGGGCGTGCCCCTGGGGGTCGCCGTGAGCGGCGACGGGGCACGAGCGGCGGTGCTCAGCACGACGGACGAGTTCGAGACGTTCACCACGGCCGCCTACGCGCTGCCGGCGCTCACACCCGTTGGTGCGCCCGTCCTCCTGCCGGCTCCGCCCCGATCGCTCGCGATGGATGTCACGGGCGCCGTGATCGCGACCGCGTCGGAGGTCGGTGCCGTCACGCTCGTGGACGTCGCTGCGGGGACCGCGCGCACGACCGTGCCGCTCGGTCCACAGGACCTGCCGCCCAACAGCTTCGCCTCCGCTCTGGTCTTCTCGTCGTCGGGCGATGTCGTGCTGGGCACCACCGAGCCCGAGCTGCAGGTCGTCGACGGGCAGACGCTCGAGGTCGAGCGGCGGATCGCGGTGCCCGAGCGGTCTGCGAACAATGCACTGGTGCGCACCGCCGCCGGCATCGTCGTGGGCAGCGGGGAGCTCGCGACCGTCAGCGTCGACCTCGAGAGCGGCCGGCTGCTGTGGACCCGCGACCTCGAGTCCTCGAAGCCCACCGCTTGTCTCTTCCTCGCCGTCTCCGAAGCGTCCGGCCGGCACTACTGCGCCGACGCCTTCGGCGGCGTCACGGAGCATCGGCTCGACGACGGCCTCCCGACGGGCCGTGCATTCGATCCGCAGCTCGGTCAGATGGCGGGCATCGGCCTCTCGGCAGACGGCACGCGGCTGCTCGTGATCGGCGCAGCGACGCCGACGCTCTCGGTCTTCCAGACGGATGGCGGCGGTGCCGTCTCGAGCATGATCGCGGCCGGGCAGGTCGCGTTCGACGGGTTCGGCCTGGGCGGCTCGCGGATCGTCGTCGCCGAGCGACCTACGGACGCCGTGTACGACACCGACATGTCGGCGTTCTCGATCTGGGACCCCGTGCGAGACGAGCCGACGTTCGTGATCGACGACGCGGTCTGGGGCGCGGGATGGGTCGGCGACGACCTGGTCACCGCGTTCCAGCCCGCGGATGGCAGCTTCCGCTTCCTCCGCGCGTCGACGGGCGAGCCGGTGGACGGCGGCCCGGTCCCGGCGACGAGCGAGCGCAGCTGGCCCAGCCCGTCCGGTGCGCGCTCATA
>JBAZPY010000276.1:0-3333 GCA_041645515.1 Agrococcus sp. | reverse complement strand
TCGAGCGCGAGCCTCGCGCGCGCCGAGCGGCTGCCCCACGCCGTCGCGCTCGAGCACGTCGGCGCCCACCTGGCCGACGCGTTCGACGTCGCCGAGTGGCTCGCCGGCCTCGACGACGCGGCGCTCGCCGCCGAGCACCTCGTCGTCGCGACCGACGTCACGGAGGCACGCCACCAGCTGCCGGGCGCCGCGGGCCCGAACGTGATCGAGCTGCGGCAGGGCGGTGCGCTCGGGCGCACCATCTCCGTCGACACCGCCCTCGCCGCGCTCGTGGGCGCGTGCGACGGCGAGCTCGCGGTCGGGGTGCTCGTGAGCGCCATCGCCGGACTGCTCGAGGTGGACGACGCCATGCTCGCGGAGGACCTGCTCCCGCGCGTGCGCGAGCTCGTGCTGGCAGGGGTGCTGCGCCGCGGCTGAGCGCGGCACAGGCGAGGCATCACGCCTCGAGGAACGGCTCCCGCGCCGCCGCCACCGCGAGCGCGACCCGATTCCGGGCGTCGTATGCGCGCAGCAGCGCGCGCACGTGCGACTCCACCGTGCGGGGCGAGCGGCCCAGCTCGGCCGCGATCTCGCGATCCGTGCGGCCCTCGACCACCAGTCGGAGCACGGCGGCCTGTGCGGGGGTGATCGACCGCTCCGGCAGCAGTCGAGCGCGCAGGCGTTCCAGCGCGACGCGCCGGTGCCCCTCCCACATCGACGTCAGGCGCAGCCCGCGCGAGATGTCGGCCGCGGCGGCGGTCGGCGATCCCTCGCGCAGCCGGGTCTGCGCGCGCAGGCGCAGGGCAGCCGCCCGCTGCCACGGGGCGGCAGGCCCGTCGCACCAGGCATCGAGCGCGCGGAGGCGGTGCCACGGCAGCTGTGCGGCGGTCCCCTCGATCAGCGAGGCCCAGGGCTCGGGCCACGCGGCCCGCTCGCCGAGGCACCGCTCGAGGAATCCCAGCACCTCGGCCGCCGGCGCGCCGGCTTCGAGCGCGACGAGCGCCGCTCGCATGGCGTAGCGCGGCTCGTGCCGGTGCTGCTCCCGCTCCGCCGACCGGGCGACGGCACGGAGGCTCGCGGTCATGGATCCGCCGCCGGCCGCCGCCGCGATCACGGCGCCCGAGGCGGCCCACAACCGCGCCCAGACCGAGCTGCGCCCCGCGACCGAGGTGTGCACGAGCGCGCCGAGCGCTCGCGCATCCGCACGCATCCCGCGCTCCAGCGCGAGCATGGCGGCCTCGTAGAGGAGTCCGGCGCGCTCCGTCGGCACGAGCGCGTCGTCCTGCAGCGCATGCCGGGCCCATTCCCACGCCCGAGGCCAGTCGCCCATCGCCACCGCGGCGGTGACCGCGCGCCGGTCGATCGTGCCGCGGGCGCCGAGCGTGTCGGCGAGCGTGCGCGCGTCGCCGATCGCGAGCAGTGCGTCGGCATGGCCCGGCTCCCCCGGGCCGATGCCGACGCGCTCGAGCACGAGGATCCGCACGGAGAGGCGATTGCTCGCGGCACGCACGGCGGTCGGCAGTGCCCCGGGATCATCCAGCAGCAGCGCGAGCGCCTCACGGACGGCGCCGTCGAGCGCGGCCGCGTCGAGCGCTCCGATGCCGTCGGTGATGCGGAGCTCGAGCGCGAGCCGCCGGTGCAGCAGCGGCGGCAGCGCGGCGCCGACCTCGCCCCGGAGCGCAGCCCAGGCGTCCTCCGTCGGCACCGGACCGTAGCCGCCGACGGTCACCGCGAGCTGGAAGGCGGCGCTGTGGACCTCCACGACGAGCAGGTCGGTCGCGGTCACTGCTCGGGCCCGCGCCTCCGAGAGCAGCGCGACCGCGTTGAGCGTGTCGCCGTCGCGCAGCGCCGCGCGCACGCGCTCGATCTGCTGGTGGACATCCATCTCCGTAATCCTACTGAGCATGTCTCATTCCGCACCCGCCACAGTTGATCCATGCCCGACACGATGGCGCTGGAGACGCGCGCGCTCACGCGCTCGTTCCGCAGCAGGCGCGCTCCCGAGCGCACCGCGCTCGACGGCCTCGACCTGGCGCTCGCCGCGGGAGGCATCCACGGGCTGCTTGGCCCGAACGGGGCCGGCAAGACCACGCTGTGCAGGATCGCCTCGACGGTGCTGCTGCCCACCTCCGGCACCGTGCGCGTGCTCGGCCACGACGTCGTGACCGACGCGGGGCGGGTGCGACGCTCGCTCTCGGTCGTCTTCGGCGGCGAGCGCGGCCTGTACACGCGGCTGAGCGCAAGGGACAACCTGCGCTTCTGGGGTGCGATGGTCGGTCTCGACCGGCGGAGGGCGGCCGCCCGCGCCGATGCGATGCTCGAAGCCGTGGGGCTCACCGATCGCGCGCGAGACCGCGTCGAGGCGTTCAGTCGCGGCATGCAGCAGCGGCTGCACCTCGCGAGGGGCCTGATGGGCGACGCGCAGGTGCTGCTGCTCGACGAGCCGACGATCGGCATGGACCCCGTGTCGGCGCACGCGTTCCGCGATCTGGTCCGCGCGGTGCGCGACGAGGGCAGGACGGTCCTCCTCACCACGCACGACATGGCCGAGGCGCAGGCGGTGTGCGACACGCTCACGTTCCTCGACCGCGGCAGGGTGGTGGCCGCCGGCACACCCCGCAGCATCACCGACGAGGTGAGGACGGTTCGTGCGAGCGTCACGGACGTGCTGCCCGAGCACCGGGCGCTGCTGCAGGCGCGAGGCTTCGACATCCTCGGCGACGGCACCGCGTCGCGCAGCGTCGACCGCGACGAGGTCCCCGAGCTCCTCGGCGCGCTGATGGCCGCCGGCATGGTGCAGATCGGTGTGGAGGCTCCGACGGTGGAGGACGCGTACCTCTCGCTCATCGGCGGCCGCCGGATGGACGTGTGATCGCCCGGGCGGCGACGATCGCGTTCGCGGGCGGCGCGCGGCTGCAGCTGCGGGCGATGGGCCGCAACCCGGATGCGTTCCTCGCGTGGCTCACGACCCCGCTGACGGTGTGCGCGCTCGTGGCGGTGCTGCTGCACGCCGGTCGGCCGGACCTCGCGCCGTACGCGGTGCTCGCGCCGGTGCTCATGGGGCTCTGGGTGGAGGCGCTCTACGTGGGCGGCGAGGTGGTGGCGGCCGACCGGCGCGCGGGCCGCATGGACGCACTGCTCGCGGCGCCCGGGTCGTTCGCGGCGCAGCACCTCGGTCGGATCGCGACCGTGTCCGTGAGCTCGCTCGCGATCGCGCCGCTCGCCTGGCTGCCCGGCTCGGTGCTGCTCGGCGCCCCGGTGCCGATCGCGCACCCGCTGCTGCTCGCGGCGACGCTGCTGCTGACCGTCTTCGCGATGTGCGCCACAGCCACGCTCATGTCGTGCGTGTTCGTG
>JBAZPY010000275.1:0-3346 GCA_041645515.1 Agrococcus sp. | reverse complement strand
TCGCCGAGATGGGCTCGCGGCGCGCCAACGAGGAGGCTGCCGTGGCGGCCGCTCGCGCCGCGTACATCGCCGGCTTCGGCGCCACCTCCAACCTGGCTGCGGGCGCGCGCTGGGGCATCCCCACCATGGGCACGGCCGCGCACTCCTTCACGCTGCTGCACGACTCCGAGGCGGCCGCCTTCCAGGCGCAGATCGACGTGCTGGGCGTCGGCACGACGCTGCTGGTCGACACCTACGACATCGAGCAGGGCATCCGCACCGCCATCGAGGTCGCGGGCACGGGCCTCGGCGGCATCCGCCTCGACTCCGGCGACCTCGACGAGGTCGCGGCCGAAGCCAGGTCGCTGCTCGACTCGCTGGGCGCCACGGACACCCGCATCACCGTCACGAGCGACCTCGACGAGTACGCGATCGCGGCGCTGCAGGCGAGCCCGGTGGATGCGTACGGCGTCGGCACGAGCGTCGTCACCGGCTCGGGCGCGCCCGCCGCCGG
Organism: Agrococcus sp.; assembly: GCA_041645515.1. Lineage (GTDB taxonomy): Bacteria > Actinomycetota > Actinomycetes > Actinomycetales > Microbacteriaceae > Agrococcus. The sequence goes on along the minus strand of JBAZPY010000275.1, from coordinate 2,853 downwards.
CATGGTCTACAAGCTCGTCGCCCGGCAGGGCGCCGACGGCGAGTGGGTGGGGGTCGCGAAGCACTCCGAGGACAAGACGTCGAAGCCGGGCGAGAAGGTCGCCGTGCGCACGCTCGAGCAGGGCGTCGCGGTCGAGGAGACGGTGCTCGTGACCGAGCACCAGGCGACGATCGACGCGGCGGCCGCCGGCGGCCGTGCACTGCAGGTGCCGCTCGTGCGCGGCGGCGAGGTGGACGACCGCTGGCTGGGCGCCCGCGGCGTCCGGGCGGCGCGCGAGCGCCACGACGCGTCGGTGGCAGAGCTGCCCGCCGAGGCGCACCGCCTCGCGCGCGGCGAGCCGGTCATCCCGACCGTCTTCCGCTGACGCGGGTGGCCGTCCCTCGCTGACGCTACTCGGCGCGGAGCTTCTCGTAGATCTCCTTGCAGGCGGGGCAGATCGGGAACTTCTCCGGGTCGCGGCCCGGAGTCCACTTCTTGCCGCACAGCGCGCGCACGGGCTTGCCCGAGAGCGCCGACTGCAGGATCTTCTCCTTCTTGACGTAGTGCGAGAACCGGTCGTGGTCGCCGTCCTCGACCGACTCCTCGTTGAGGAGCTTCTCGAGCTCGCGGTCGAGCACGTCGGTGCCGCCACCCGCCCCGATCGTGCCGGGGCCGGTCGTCTCTGGTCCGGGGGTCTGCGTCATGGCTCAATGTTCCCATGCCAGCCGATCCCATGTGCAGCGGTCCCACGCTCAGCCCGCTCCCGGATCGTTCGGCCATGCTTCTCGATGCGCCGGGCCACCACGATCCCCGGCACCCGGACCGAGGGGGAACCATGCAGGAGATCGACCGCGACGACGACCTGGGCTGGCTCGTCGGCACGCTCGACCGCATCCTCGGCGTCCAGCGGCCGCTGGTGGTCAACCACCTGCGGTCGCTGCGCCGCAAGCACCCGGAGCTCACCCCCGAGCAGGTGATCCAGCGGCTCGAGAAGCAGTACCTCGCCGCGGTCACGAGCGGCGGCGCCGCCGTCGGCGCGACCGCCGTCGCGCCCGGCATCGGCACGGCGGCATCGCTCGGGCTCACCGTCGCGGAGACGGTCGGCTTCCTCGAGGCGAGCGCCTTCTTCGCCCAGGCGGTCACCGAGGTGCACGGCATCCCGGTCGAGGATCCGGAGCGGGCCAAGGCGCTCGTCATGGGGCTCATGCTCGGCTCCGGCGGCAAGGCGCTCGTGAAGCGCGTCGCCGCGCAGTCGATGGGCGGCGGCGCCGCCGGCACCGCCTTCTGGGGCGAGCTCGTCACGTCGCGCCTGCCCACAGGCATGATGGGCCAGGTCGTCGACTTCCTGCGCCGGGCCTTCGTGAAGCGGATGGCGCGCAACACCGGCGCGTCGATGATCGGCCGCACGATGCCGTTCGGCATCGGCGCCGTCGTCGGCGGGGTGGGCAACAACATCCTCGGCCGGCAGATCGTGCAGGCGGCCCGAGAGGCCTTCGGCCCGCCGCCGGTCGCGTTCGACCCGAGCCTCGCGCCCGTCGTCGGCGAGGCGCGCCGCTCCCTGGGCCAGCGCATCCAGGACGCGCGCGAGATCGAGCGCGAGGGGCTGGGCGGCGGCCTGCGCCGGTTCCGCGAGCGACTGGGCCCGTCGCGGCAGGGGCCCCGGGACGACGACGCGCCGCCGGAGCCGTGAGGCTCCGACGACGCGCCGACCGATCAGGGTCGCCTGCCGATCGGGGTCGCTGACTACTCGAGCTCGCCCAGCGTCACCTCGACCTCGGCCTCCTGGCCGTCGCGGAGGTACCTGACCGTGACGGTGTCGCCGCCGGCGTGCGCGCGCACCTGCGCGGTCGCGTCGGTCGCGCCCGTCACCGGCTGGCCCTCGACCTCGACGATGACGTCGCCCGCCTGCAGGCCCGCCGCGGCGGCTGCGCCGCCCTCCGTCGTCTCTCGCACGAGCGCGCCGACCGAGCCGACCGACGCATCCGTCACGTCGCTCACCGAGGCGCCGAGCAGGCCGTGGCTCGCCGTGCCGTCGGCGATGATCTCATCGACGACGCGCTGCACGAGGCTCGACTCGATCGCGAAGCCGATGCCGATCGAGCCCGACGCGTTGCCCTCGCCCATGCTCGCGATCGCGACGTTCACGCCCACCAGCTGACCCGAGGCGTTCAGCAGCGCGCCGCCGGAGTTGCCGGGGTTGATGGAGGCGTCGGTCTGCACGACCGGGATCGAGATGTCCTGCTGCGCCGCCTGCGTGCCGTCCGGCTGCCAGAAGCCGAAGGGCTGCTGCTGCGACTGGTCCTCCTCGCTCGGCGCGGCGCTCGAGGCGATCCGCAGCCCGCGGTCGACGGCCGAGACGATGCCGTCCGTCACCGAGTTCGACAGCCCGAGCGGCGCGCCGATCGCGATCGCCGTGTCGCCGACACGCACGTCGTCGCTCGGGGCGAAGGTGATGACGGGCAGCTCGGCGTCGACCTTGATGACCGCGAGGTCGACGACCGGGTCGGTGCCGACGATCTCGGCCGCCAGCAGCCTGCCGTCGCTCGTCTCGACCGTGATGGTGGCGTCGGCGGCCTGGCCGTCGAGCGTGACGACGTGGTTGTTCGTGACGATGTAGCCGCCCGCCGCGATGGCCACACCGGAGCCCTCGCCCGAGCCGGTGCTCGACGACGCCTGCACGGTGACGACGGATGGGCCGGCCGCGGCGGCGACGTCGGCGATCGTCTCCGGGTTCGTGACGGTCTCGCCCGTGGTGCCGGCGCCCGGCGCGGACTGCGTCTGCGGCTGCTGCTGGCTGAGCGCGAGCGCACCGCCGCCGAAGCCTGCCGCGCCGCCCAGCACGGCCGCGGCGACGAGCGAGGCGGCGATGAGGCC
>JBAZPY010000274.1:0-3346 GCA_041645515.1 Agrococcus sp. | reverse complement strand
GCGCGCTCGACGCCGATGGCCGCGCGACCGGCGCCCCGAGCGCGGAGCCCGGCGTGCTGGGCGAGATCGTCATCTCGGCGCCGCACCTCAAGAGCCACTACGACCGCCTGTGGGTCACCGACTGCACGGCGACGCGCGAGACGGAGCAGCTCGCATCCGCCGCGCCCGGCACGAGGTGGCACCGCACCGGTGACCTGGGCCACCTCGACGCCGAGGGTCGCGTCTGGATCGAGGGACGCACGCAGCACGTCATCGTCACCGCCGACGGCCCGATCGCGCCGGTCGAGGCGGAGCAGGCCGTGGAGGCGGTGGATGCGGTGCGCCGCGCCGCCGTCGTCGGCATCGGCCCGCACCGGTTGCGGCAGGCGGTCGCGGTGGTCGAGACGATCGAGGGGAGCCGGCGGCCCGGGCTCGCGGACCCCGAGCTCACCGCCGCCGTGCGCGCGAGCACCTCCCAGCCGCTCGCCGCCGTGCTGGTCGTGCCGCAGCTGCCGACCGACGTGCGCCACAACTCCAAGATCGACCGCTCACGGCTGTCGGACTGGGCCGAGCGCACCCTCGCCGGCGCGAAGCCGAGCGCGCCGTGAGGGTGCTCGTCACCGGCGCGTCCGGGTTCCTCGGTCGCGCCGTCGCGGCGGAGCTCGTCGCCGCCGGTCACGACGTGCGCACGCTGCAGCGGCGCCCGTCGCAGGTGCCGGGGGCGACGGATGTGCTCGGCTCGCTCACCGACGCGGCCGTCGTCGAGCGGGCGGTCGCCGGGGTAGGAGGAGTCGTCCACCTCGCGGCGAAAGTCTCGCTCGCCGGCGACCCCGCGGAGTTCCGGGCCGTGAACGTCGACGGCACTCGCACGCTGCTCGACGAGGCCGAGCGCGCCGGCGTCTCCCGCTTCGTGCAGGTCTCCTCGCCATCGGTCGCGCACGCCGGCACCTCGCTCGCGGGCGTCGGGGCGGAGCCGGCCTCGCCCGAGCACGCCCGCGGCGACTACGCGCGCACGAAGGCGGAGGCCGAGCTGCTCGCCCTCGCCCGCGACTCCGCCGCCATGCGGGTCGTGGCCGTCCGGCCGCACATCGTCTGGGGTCCGGGCGACACGCAGCTCATCGAGCGCGTCGTCGAGCGCGCGCGCCGCGGCCGGCTGCCGCTGCTGAACGGTGGCACCGCGCTCATCGACACGACCTACGTCGACAACGCGGCGACCGGCATCGTCGCGGCGCTGCACCGCGCGGACGTCGCGCACGGCAACGCCTACGTCATCACGAACGGCGAGCCGCGGCCGGTCGGCGACCTGCTCGCGGGCATCTGCCGCGCGGCGGGCGTCCCGCCGCCCCGGTTGAGCGTGCCGGCGGCCCTCGGCCGTGCCGCCGGCTCGCTCGTCGAGCGGGTGTGGGCGGTCCGGCCGGGCGCCGACGAGCCACCGATGACGCGGTTCCTCGCCGAGCAGCTCTCGACCGCCCACTGGTTCGACCAGCGCGACACCCGCCGCGCCCTCGCGTGGGAACCGACCGTCTCGATCGACGAGGGCCTCCGCCGGCTCGCGGCCCACTACGCATAGCGCGAGCCTCGCTCGGCCGCTTCCGCTCGCGGAGCGAGGCGATGCCTGCCGGCAGCCACGAGCGGAGGCGATCCGCGCCCGATCCGGTCGCACCACCGCTGCTCGTGCGCCCAGTCGCGTCCGGGCGCATCACGCGTGCTCCGGCTCGACGTCGCCACGCACCGGTACGGCCGAGAGCTCACCGGGACGCAGGTCTGCGACGGCCATCAGCGTGATGAGCACCCGGTGCGCGACCACCCACACCGGGCAGGCCGGCCGGAAGCCGAGCGCCAGCGCGTCGGGGTCGTTGGAGCAGCGCCGCCAGTCGAGCATGTCGCCGACGCGCGGTCGCTCGACCCGCTGCCACAGGTGCAGCTCCCACCCGCCGTCGTCGACCATCCGCGCCGACAGGGACGCCGGCGACTCCACGGCCCGGAGACCACTCGCGCGACGCTCCGCCGCGTGCCGTCCGCACCCACACGCGCGCAGGCCGCGGGCCAGGATCTCCGACAGCGGCAGGAAGGCGACCGGCACGACCGACATGGCATCGCCCGTGAACCGCACGTGGTCGAGGACGCTGACGATCTCGAGCACGTCGTCGCGCCACGGGTGGCGCAGGAGTCCCTGCTCGACCAGATCGGCTCTCGCGGCGGCATCGCCATCCTCGCGCTTCACCGTCACTTGACTGCGGAGCCGGACAGGGGCGCCCGCGTTCCGCGCGATCTGCTCCGCCTCGGCGCGCGTGCGCGCCAGGCAGACGAACGGCGGGCGCGTGCCGCCGTCCACCTCGAACTCGAACCTGTGGGTCGCATCCGCTCTCATGCGGGGAGGATGCCCTGGGCGGCGGCGCGTGCGTGGGATCGCGTGCGACCGCTGTGGAAAGAGCTCATCGAGCGCCGCGGGCCCCACTCGGCGCTTCAGTCGTCGAGGAGCGCCGAATGGAACGGCCTGTTGACGAACGCCTTGTTCCTGCCGATCTGCAGCTCGACCAGGAGGCCAGCGTCGACGAGCCGGTGGAGCCATGTCGAGGCGGTCTGTCGGGAGACAGCGCACGCGCCCACGACGTCGGCGATCGTGACGTACGCATTGTTGAACAGCACGTCGACGAACTTCGTGCTGACGCCGCTCGGCATGAGATCGTCGACCTCCGCAGCGACCTGCTCGAAGGCGGCTCGGACTCTGCCAGCTCGATCGAGCGTCCATAGGGCGCCGTCGCGGACAGCGAGCAGCATGAACTCCAACCAGCCTTCCCACGCGCCCTCCGCTGTCACGGCCAGGAGTCGTTCGTAGTACTCCGACTTGCGCGAGCTGATCATTCCGGAGAGGTACAGCACCGGCTGGGTGAGCAGTCCGCTCTCCAGCAGCAGCAGCTGATTGAGGATGCGGCCGGTGCGCCCGTTGCCGTCGTGGAAAGGGTGGATCGCCTCGAACTGGTAGTGGCTCAGCGCCATGCGAGTGAGCGGATCGGTCGTGTCGTCGTGCGCGTAGAGCGCCCATGCGTCGAGCAACGACGCAATGCGCTCGAGTCCTTCGGGCGGGGTGTACACGCGCGTGCCATCCGGCCGTCCGATATACACGCCGCTGCCTCTGCGGATCTGGACGTCATGATCCATCAGCTCGCTCGCGACCAGGGTCGCGAGCGCGGGGGAGACGGGTCGGGTCTGCAGTGTCCGCACTCCGATGAGCAGCGCGCTACGCGCGCGCAACGCTTCGGTGGTCGCGGCGGTCGGCGTACCGACACCCGCCGCCTCCCTGAGCAGTTCGTCGCTGGTCGTGATGATGTTCTCGATCTCCGACGACGCTTGTGCTTCGAGGATG
>JBAZPY010000273.1:0-3376 GCA_041645515.1 Agrococcus sp. | reverse complement strand
CGGACGAGCCGCAGCCCCACACCGACGCCCCGACCACGCCGCCCGCGAGCGAGCCCGTGAGCACCGCTCCCCCGCCGACCCCGTTCTTGCCGCCCCGGTTCTCGCCGACGCTCCCCTGGACGCCCGGCGGCACCGAGCTCGTGGCGGTCGCCGCAGACCCGGTGCTGGACGACTGGGACATCAGCGAGTACCAGATCGCACTGATCACGACGACCGAGACGGTCGACCCGGAGGAGGGCGAGATCGATCCCGGCGAGGTCGCCGTCCGGCTCGCCGCAGCCTTGGAGCGCGTGGAGTCCACAGAGGAGCGGAACCCGTTGGGCTGGGCGGTGGGGGTGCAGCTCATGCTGGAGGGGTACGAGGGCGTCCCGCTGCTGCTGACCTGGTCGCTCGACGGGCTCGACGTGCCTGTCACCTGGTCGGCGGACAACGTCGCGTACCGCATCGTCGCGACCACCCCTCGCGACAGCGGCAGCGCCGAGCTCTGGGTGCCGAACCTGTCCGGCGAGGGCACCTACAACGTCAACGTGAACCTGTGGCGCGCCTCGGACGGCCTGCCGGTCGCGAGCGCCGCACCGCTCACCCTGCCGGTCGATTGAGCGGAGGTGCCGGCGCGGTGGCCGGCGACACCGTCGGCCCTGTTCTGACACATCCTTCACTTCCTGAGAACTCGCAGATGGTGCCGGGCACACCCATGGTGAACAGTGATGCCATGCGCGCGATCTGGAAGGGCTCCATCACATTCGGGCTCGTCAATGTGCCCGTGAAGCTGTACTCGGCCACCGAGGAGCACGACCTGCAGCTGCACCAGGTGCACGACGCCGACGGCGGCCGCATACGGTACGAGCGCAAGTGCGAGGTGTGCGGCAAGAAGGTCGAGTACGCCCACATCGACAAGGCCTACGACGACGGCGAGCAGACCGTCGTGCTGACCGGCGACGACCTGGAGGCGCTGCCCGCCGAGCGCAGCCGCGAGATCGAGGTGCTCGAGTTCGTGCCCAACGAGCAGATCGACCCGATCCTGTTCGAGCGCAGCTACTACCTCGAGCCCGACTCGAAGAGCCCGAAGGCCTACGTGCTGCTGCGCCGCGTGCTCGAGGAGACCGAACGCACCGCGGTCGTGCGCATCTCGCTGCGGCAGCGGACCCGGCTCGCCACCATGCGGGTGCGCGACGACGTGCTGCTCGTGCAGACGATCCGCTGGTCGGACGAGGTGCGGGCCGCCGACTTCTCCTCGCTCGACGACGACGTCACCGTCGGCAAGCGCGAGATGGACCTCGCTCGCTCGATCGTGCGCGACCTCGAGGCCGACTTCGAGCCGGAGCAGTACGTCGACGAGTACCAGGAGCAGCTGCGCACGCTCGTGGAGGCGAAGCTCGAGCAGGGCGACGCGCTCGACACGGCGGCGACCTTCGGCGAGACCGACGACGACGAGGGCGCCGAGGTCATCGACCTGCTCGAGGCGCTGCAGCGCTCGGTCGAGAAGCGCAAGGGGTCGGATGCGTCCGGGTCCGACGAGGAGTCGTCGTCGGGCTCGGCGCGGAGCCGGTCGTCCAAGGCCGCCGCGTCGAAGACGGCGGCGGAGGACGAGGAGCCGACCGCGACGCAGACGCGGGCGGCGAAGGAGCCGGCCGCGAAGTCGAGCGCCAGGTCGACCGCGTCGAAGTCGACCGCGTCGAAGTCCACGGCATCGAAGTCCACCGCGGCGGCGAGGTCGACCGCGTCGAAGTCAACGGCGGCGAAGAAGCCCGCCGCGAAGTCCACGGCCGCGAAGTCGACGGCGACGAAGACGGCCGCTGCGAAGAAGCCGGCCGCGAAGTCGACGGCGCCGAGCAAGACAGCACCGAGCAAGCGGAAGTCCGCCTGAGGTGGCGGCGGCCGATCGCATCGTCGTCGGCGGGCGGAGCCTGCGCTTCTCGAACCCCGACAAGGTGCTGTACCCGTCGACCGGGACGACCAAGCGCGACGTGCTCGAGTACGTGCTGCGCGCATCCGAGCCCCTGATCGCCCACGCGGGCGGCCGCCCGGTGACCCGGAAGCGCTGGGTCGAGGGCGTCGGCACGGAGCAGAAGCCCGGCCAGGTCTTCTTCCAGAAGACGCTCGAGCGGGGCGCGCCCGACTGGATCCAGACGGTCGAGCTGCAGCACTCGACCGGGCCGAAGCAGTACCCGGTGCTGTCGGAGCCCGCGGCGCTGGCGTGGATGGCCCAGATGGGCGCGCTCGAGCTGCACGTGCCGCAGTGGCGGATGCTCGACGGCGAGCGGCACGGTGCCGATTCCCCCCGGCCCGACCGGCTCGTGCTCGACCTCGACCCCGGCGAGGGCGCCGACCTGGACGACTGCGCGCGGGTGGCGCTGTGGGTGCGCGAGCTGCTCGAGGACATCGGCCTGCACCCGGTGCCGCTCACGAGCGGCTCGAAGGGCATCCACATGTACGCCCGGCTCGACGGCACCGTCACGAGCGAGCAGGCGAGCGAGGTCGCGCACACGCTCGCCCGCTCGCTCGAGGCGATGCATCCCGACCTCATCGTGAGCGACATGAAGAAGGCGCTGCGCACCAACAAGGTGCTGCTCGACTGGAGCCAGAACTCCGGCTCGAAGACGACCGTCGCGCCCTACTCGCTGCGCGGCCGGCTGCGACCCACCGTCGCCGCGCCGCGCACGTGGGAGGAGATCGAGGCCGGCGGGCTGCAGCAGCTGGAGTACACGGAGGTGCTCGATCGGCTCGAGCGCGACGGCGACCTGATCGCCTCCCTCGATCCGCCGCCGGACCGGCTGGCGAAGTACCGAGGCATGCGCTCGGCGCACCGCACCCCCGAGCCCGTGCCGGCGGAGCCGCCCACCCCGACCGACGGCCGCTCGTTCGTCATCCAGAAGCACCAGGCGAGCCGGCTGCACTACGACTTCCGGCTCGAGCAGGACGGGGTGCTCGTGTCATGGGCCGTGCCGAAGGGGCTGCCGTCGACGCCGAAGCAGAACCGGCTCGGCGTGCAGACCGAGGACCACCCGCTCGAGTACGGCTCGTTCGAGGGCACGATCCCGAAGGGCGAGTACGGCGCCGGCGACGTGAAGATCTGGGATGCGGGCACGTACGAGCTCGAGAAGTGGCGCGACGACGAGGTGATCGCGACGCTCCACGGCCAGCCCGACGGCGGACTCGGCGGCGACCCGTACCGGTTCGCGCTCATCCGCACGGATGCCGACAAGCGGCAGTGGCTCGTGCACCGCATGAAGGAGCAGGACGCCGCGCGGGATGCGCGGCTCAAGGGCTACGCGCCGTCGAAGGCGGCTGCGGCGCGGGAGGCGGCGGGCGAGACGGAGGAGGCGGAGGCCCCCGCCGCGCCGAAGCGGCGCCCGCTCGGCCGCAAGCTCGCCGC
>JBAZPY010000272.1:0-3391 GCA_041645515.1 Agrococcus sp. | reverse complement strand
AAGTCGGCGATCGAGATGGCCGCGGTCGCCAACGGCACGGGCCTCGAGCCGCAGCTCGACGGGCTCGCGTTCCCGCCGGCCGGTGTGGACGATCTGCCGCACGTCTTCCGCGAGCGCAGCGTCGGCGGCTCGCTCGACCGCCGCGGCACCGTCGAGATCGCCTCGAGCCTGCACCGCGACGGCTCAGAGGTCGAGCGCGACCTGCGCTGGGGCGTCTACGTCACCTTCGAGGCGAAGACCGATTACGCCGTCCAGTGCTTCGCCGAGTACGGCGTGAAGACCGACGAGACAGGCCGCTACGGCTCGCTCTACCGGCCGTACCACATGATCGGCCTCGAGCTCGGGGTCTCCATCGCGAGCGCGGTGCTCCGCGGAGAGGCCACTGGCGCGCCCACCGGCTTCCGCGGCGACGTGGTGACCACCGCGAAGCGCGACCTCAAGGCCGGCGAGACGCTCGACGGCGAGGGCGGCTTCACGGTCTTCGGCAAGCTCCGCCCGGCCAGCTTCTCGCTCGAGCAGGAGGCGCTGCCGCTCGGCCTCGCACACGGCGCGAAGCTGATCCGCGACGTGCCGAAGGACCGCTCGGTCAGCTGGAACGACGTCGACACGGATGCCTCCCTGGCGGCCGTGCGGTTCCGCCGCGAGCTCGAGGCGGAGTTCCGCGCCGAGCACGCCATCACGGTTCCGTAACGCACGCGTTCTACTGTTGACAGTCGAACGCGAACGGTGTTCACTTGCGGCAGGCACCGATGCCCACCCCTCGCAAAGGAGCGAAACCCATGCCACGACTGATCGATCGGATCATGTCGACGCTCGACAAGATCGTCCAATGGTTCTGCGTGCTCTGTCTGGCCGTGATCACCGTCGCGGTGACATGGCAGGTCATCTCGCGCTACGTCACGCGTGACTCCGCGTCGTGGACCGTCGAGGTCTCGTCACTCGCCTTCGTCTGGCTGTCGATGTTCGCCATCGCCCTCGGCGTCCGCCAGGGCCGGCACATGGTGCTCGACATCTGGGAGTACGCGCCGGCCCACCGCTGGCTGCGCGTCACCGTCACGACGGTCGCGAGCGCGCTCGTGCTCTTCACCCTGGGCGTGCTCGTCTACTTCGGCATCGACGCGCTGCCCAGCGCGATGAGCCGCAACATGCCCGGCATCGATCTGCCGTTCGGGGTCATCTCGCTCGCCGTGCCGGTGGGCTGCGCCTTCTCGGCGCTCTTCGCGATCGAGGCCTGGTGGAAGCTCGTCCGCAACCCCGACCCCGAAGTCGACCCGCTCCCGTCGAGGGTGCTGTTCCAGTCCGAAGAGGACACGCTTGTGAAGGGTGAGGTGTAACCCATGGGTCCTCTGCTGCTCGGCAACTTCGTGGGAGCGATGCTCCTGCGCGTCCCCATCGGCTTCGCGCTCGCGCTCGCATCCATCATCACGCTCTGGCTGGTCACCGACACGCCCCTGACGATCGGTGCGCAGCGCATCGTCGCGGGCATAACCCCGTTCGCGCTGCTGGCGATCCCGCTGTTCATCCTCGCCGGCGGCATCATGAACGCCGGCGGCATCACGAAGCGCCTGCTCAACCTCGCCGACTCGATCGTCGGTGGGATGCGCGGCGGACTGGCGCAGACGAACGTGCTGTCGGCGCTGTTCTTCGGTGGCATCTCCGGGTCGGCCGTCGCCGACATCTCGAGCCTCGGCCGCATCCTGATCCCGGCGATGAAGGCGCGCAACTACCGGGCCGCGTACTCCGCCGCCGTCACGGCCGCCGCACCGATCGTCGCGCCGATCATGCCGCCGTCGATCACGATGATCGTCTACGGCGTTGTCTCGGGCACCTCGATCGGCGCGCTGTTCTTCGCCGGCATCATCCCCGCGATCCTCTACATCGCGATGCTGATGGTCGCCGTGCACCTGACGGTGCGCAAGCAGGGCTTCACCGACGAGCTCGTCGCGAACACCACCAACCTCGAGCTCATCGGCAAGACGCCGAAGGAGGAGCGCCCGAAGTTCTGGCCGTCGCTCGTCGGCTCGCTGCCCGCGCTGCTATTGCCGCTCATCATCCTCGCCGGCATCCGCTTCGGCTGGTTCACCGCCACCGAGGCAGCCGCAGTCGCGGTGGTCTACGCGCTGCTGGTCGGCCTGTTCGTCTACCGCGAGCTCACGTGGAAGAAGCTCATCACGGCGCTCGCCGAGTCTGGCCTCATGGTCGGCCTCATCATGCTCGTGCTGGCGGCCGCGCAGCTCTACTCCTGGGCGCTCACGTCGGGCGGCGTGCCGCAGGCGGCGGCGGAGGCGATCTTCGGCTTCACCGACAACCTCGTGGTGCTGCTGATCCTCGTCAACATCATGCTGCTCATCGCCGGCATGTTCATCGAGGCGAACGCTGCACTGATCATCATCACCCCGATCCTGCTGCCGGTGATGACGTCGCTCGGGGTCGACCCCGTGCACCTCGGCATCATCATCGTCGTCAACCTCGGCATCGGCCTCATCACGCCTCCGGTTGGCATTGCCCTGATGCTCTCCGCCGAGATCTCGAAGGTGAAGTTCATCTCCGCGATCCGCGCCTCGTGGCCATTCCTGCTCACGGGTCTCGTCTACATGCTCCTCATCACGTACATCCCGCAGATCTCGCTCTGGCTGCCCTCCGTGCTGCTCGGCGAGTGACCGCACTCAACGCCACCCTGAAAGGAATCACCATGCGCACCACCAAGCTCATCGCGGGCGTCGGCATCGTCGCCCTCGCTCTCGTCGGCTGCTCGTCCGGCGGCGGAGCAGCTGCACCGACCACCACGGGCGGCGCCGACACCGGCGCCGACGGCGAGACCATGACGCTCGTCCTCGGCCACGCCGGCTCCACCACCGACCCGCGCCAGTGGGCCGCAGAGCAGTTCGCCGAGCGGATCGAGGCGGCGACCGATGGTCGCGTCAACGTCGAGATCCACTCGGACTCCACGCTGGGCACCTGGGAGGAGATGATCGACGGCCTGCAGATCGACAGCGTCGACATCGTGATCGAGTCGATGCTGTCGGTCGAGGCCTACACCGACCTCGCGTCGGTCGAGACGGCACCCTTCCTCTACGAGGACGAGGAGCAGTTCTTCGAGGTCTGGGAGGGCGAGCTGGGCGACGAGATCCAGGCCTCGGTCACCGAGGCCTCCGGCTACGCGCTGCTCGGCAACATGTACCGCGGTCCGCGCCAGCTCACCACGAAGGAGCCGGTGACGCAGCTGAGCGACGTCGAGGGCCTCACCATCCGCACGCCCAGCGCGCAGACGATGCTCGACACGTGGAACGCGCTCGGTGCACGCGCCGAGGCGCTGCCCTTCAACGAGGTCTACTCGGCGCTCGAGTCGGGCGTCCTCGACGGCCAGGAGAACCCGCTCGACGCGATCCTC
>JBAZPY010000271.1:0-3395 GCA_041645515.1 Agrococcus sp. | reverse complement strand
GACCAGGCCTGCACCCAGAGCGACGTGACGTCCTGCCGCAGCGGGTCGAGCGCCGCGTCGATCAGCACGACGAGCCCCGCGGTCGCGCTCGGCTCCGCCGCGACGAGCTCGCGCACCTCACGGATCTCCTCCGCGACGATCTCCGAGAAGGTGTCGGCGACGAGCGCGTCCATGCTCTCGACGTAGTGCGCCACGAGCGCCGAGGCCATCGAGGCGCGCCCTGCGACGGCCCGCTGGGTCACCGCGTCGAGCCCTTCCTCGAGCGCGATCACGCGGGCGGTCGCCGCGATCTCGGTCCGCCGGTCGTCGGGCGACTTCCGGGTGCGCCGCGGCTTCGTCTCCATGCTCCCCATCCTCCCGCAGACGGTGGCGCTCCGGGCCGAGGCGCAGCCTGGGCCCGGAGCACCAGGCGGTGTCAGACGCGCGCGCTCGGCTCGTCGCCGGGCGTGGCGAGCACCGCGGTGTCGGGCGCATCCGGGTCGTCCACGGCGACCGGCAGCACCTCGCCGCGGAAGAAGGCGGGCGCGCGCCGCGCCTGGATCAGCATGAGCACGACGCCGAGCACGAGGATGCCGATGCTCGCCACGAACACGAGGCCGACGCCGTCCTGCGCCATCCCGTCGGCATCCCACCGCGTGGCGAAGATCGCCGAGCCGGAGCCGTAGGCCGGATCGATCGAGTCGATCGCCGTCTTGCAGAAGAGCGCGAGCAGGGCGACGCCGCCGAGCAGCGGCAGCACCAGGCGCGTGAGCGCGCTGCGGGCGCTGCGGAACCAGGAGCGGCGGAAGTACCAGACGGCGGCGAGGCCCGTGATGCCGTAGTAGAAGCAGACCATCATGCCGAGCGCGCTGATCGTGTCCCAGAGGGCGTTCTCGGAGAGCACCTTCATGACGGCGTAGAGGGCCATCGCGGTGATCGCGGATGCGAGGGTCGCCACGGACGGGGAGCGGAACCGCGGGCTCACCGTGCTGAAGGTGCGCGGCATCGCGCCGTAGTGGCCCATCGCCAGGATGGTGCGCGACGGCGAGATCATCGTCGACTGCAGCGAGGCGGCGGAGCTGAGCAGGATCGCGATCGAGATGAGGATCGCGAACGGGCCCATGATGGGCTCCGCGAGCACCGCGAAGATCGACTCCTGGTTCTCCGGGTTGCCCGCGCCGAGGCCGGTCTCGCCGACGCCCGCGTAGGCGAGCGTCGCGATCGTCACCAGCAGGTAGAGCGCCATCGTGACGACGATGGTGACGATGGCGGCGCGGCCGGGCGTGCGCTTGGGGTCCTTCGCCTCCTCGTTCATCGTGACGACGGTGTCCCAGCCCCAGAAGAGGAAGATCGCCAGCGAGACGCCGGCCGACATGGCCGACAGGCTCGACGCCGCGAGCGGGTTGAACCACTCTGCGGTCACCGGCTGCGGGTCGAACCCGTCGCCCTGCCCGACCGCGACGAACGCGGCGATCGCGTACCAGGCGAGCGCGCCGACCTGGAAGACGACGAGGCCGATCTGCACCTTCTTCGTCGCGTCCACGCCGCGGTAGCTGATCCATGCGGCGCCCGCGACGAAGAGGCCGGTGATGAGGAGGTTGAGCCAGAGGACGCCGGTGAGGTCGGCGAGCGAGTCGTCGCCGGTGATCTGGGCGAGCAGGATGAAGAGGAAGTCGACGGCGACGGCGGCCAGGTTGGAGAGCACCAGGATCGTGGACGCGACGAGGCCCCATCCGGCCATCCAACCGATCCACGGACCGAACGCGCGGGTCGCCCAGGTGAAGCTCGTGCCGGAGTCGGGCATCGACGCGTTGAGCTCGCGGTAGCCGAACAGCACGAAGAGCATCGGCACGAATCCGATGAGCAGCACCGCGGGCACCTGCAGCCCGACCTCCGCCACGACCGGACCGAGCCCCGAGGTCAGCGTGTAGGCGGGTGCGACCGCGGAGACGCCGATGATGGCGCCGCCGATGACGCCCACCTTCCCGATGCCCAGGCCCTTGCGCGTGACTCCGCCCGCCGGGGCGGCCCCAGCCGTGCGCTCGATCGATGTCGTCATGAAGGCTCCTTCGCCTGCTCATCGCCCGCGCTTCAGCGCGGCGGGCGCTCGCGCCATTGTTGACCATGTGGTCGACAATCGCAAGTGGAGCGAGCCGTCGGCCCCGACTCGACCAGGGGTGGATCGAGGGGTCGTGGCAGACGCCACGGGTTCGAGGTGGGAAGGAAGCCCGACCCGAGTCAGAAGGACGCTGTGATCGATCGCGCAGGCTTGGCCGCGTTCCTCCGACGTCGACGAGCGTCGCTCCAGCCCGAGGACGTCGGCCTCTCTCGAGGACCGCGCAGGCGCACGGACGGGCTGCGACGCGAGGAGGTCGCCGCGCTGTGCCACATGTCGACCGACTACTACGCCCGCCTCGAGCGGGCGACCGGTCCGCATCCTTCGGAGCAGATGATCGCGTCCATCGCCCAGGGCCTCCACCTCTCGCTGGATGAGCGAGACCACGTCTTCCGGCTGGCCGGGCATCGACCTCCGACTCGTGGTCCGGACAGCGACTTCGTGGGTCCGGGACTGCTGCGCATCCTGGATCGGCTCGCGGACACGCCCGCCGAGATCGTCACGGAGCTGGGCGAGACGCTGCGACAGACCCCGTTGGGCGTCGCGCTCACGGGCGATGCTTCCTCCCGCGTCGGCGCGGCACGCAGCGTCGGTTACCGGTGGTTCACCGACCCCGCCGCGAGTGAGCCATACGGGCCGGATGAACGACAGCACCTGTCGAGGCTGTACGCGACGGGGCTGCGACGGATCGCCACCCTCCGGGGCCCCGGGTCGCGTGCGGCGGAACTGGCTGAGATGCTGCAGGAGGTCGAGGACTTCCGGCGCGTGTGGGACACCCATGAGGTCGACGCGTCCCTGCCCGACACCAAGCGCTTCCTGCACCCTCTGGTAGGGCCGCTGGAGCTCGCATGCCAGTCGCTGCTCGATCCGGACCAGTCGCACCGGCTGCTGGTCTACACGGCCGTGCCCGGGAGCGAGAGCAGCGAGAAGCTGCAGCTCCTTGCCGTCATCGGCCGCCAACCACTGGGGGCCCGAGCCACGGACCGGCGAGCCGTGGACCCGCAGGTCCTGGATGCCTTCGGGGAGCGAACCGATGCTGGAGTCGTGCACCGATCAGGTGCACGAATCGTCGACCAGGAGCACCGCATGCCTCGCAGCCACCACCTCATCGTTCCCGATCTGACCGGCAGGCTCGCCGTCGTCACCGGCGCGAGCGACGGCATCGGCAACGCCATCGCCGAGCGTCTCGCCCGAGCCGGAGCAGAGGTCATCATGCCGATCCGCTCCCGGGCGAAGGGCGAGGCGTCCGCCCAGCGACTCCGAGACGCCATCCCCGGCGCTCGGGTGAGCACTCGCGACC
>JBAZPY010000270.1:0-3403 GCA_041645515.1 Agrococcus sp. | reverse complement strand
CTCGTCGATCGCCTCGGCCACTGCCGCGAGCGACACGGCGATGAGGTGGGCGGCGTCGCGCGACTCGGCCGTCGACTCCGGGATGTCGTGCACGTCGACGACCGCCGAGACGGCGTCGGCCTGCTGCTGTGGCGCGACCGAGCCCTTGCGGAAGCCGGCGCTGTCCGCGGGTGCGCTCCAGAGGCGCTCCAGCTCCTCGTCGAGCCACAGCAGCGTGAGCGAGACGCCCGCCATGTCGAAGCTCGTGCAGAGCTCGCCGACCTCGGGCTCGACGATCGTGAGGCCGCGCTCCTCGAGCAGCGCGTGCACGCGGCGGTAGACGACGAACATCTCCTCGTACTTCACGCTGCCGAGTCCGTTCAGGAGCGGCACGACGCGGGCGCCGTCGACCTCCACGCCCTCGGGGACCTCGTCGAGCAGCTTCTCGACGAACAGCGTCGCGAGCTCGTCAGCGGTGGGCACGTCGACCTCGTCGATGCCCGGCTCGCCGTGGATGCCGAGGCCGACGGCCATCCTGCCCTCTGGAACCGTGAAGAGCGGCTCGGGGGCGCCCGGCAGGGTGCAGCCCGAGAAGGCGACGCCGAACGAGCGCGTGCGCTCGTTCGCGAGCCGCGCGACGCGCTCGACGCCGTCGAGGTCGTAGCCCGCCTCCGCCGCGGCGCCGGCCGTCTTGAAGACCGCGAGGTCGCCGGCGATGCCGCGGCGCTGCTCGAAGCGGTCCTTGGGCGCGCTCCAGATGTCGTCGGTGACCGTCACGGTGCGCACGTCGATGCCCTCGGCCCGCAGGTGCTCCTGCGCCTGGTCGAAGTGCAGCACGTCGCCCGCGTAGTTGCCGTAGCTCAGCAGCACGCCGAGGCCCTGGTCGGCCTCCTTCGCGATCGAGTAGACCTGCTGGGCGGAGGGCGAGGCGAAGAGGTTGCCCATCGCGGCGCCGTGCGCGAGCCCGGGGCCGACGAGGCCGCCGAACGCCGGGTAGTGGCCGCTGCCGCCGCCGATGACGAGGGCGACGGTCGACTCATCCGCCTTCGTCGAGCGGACGACGCCGCCCGGAGCCGCCTGCACCCAGCGCGATGCCGCTGCGGTGAAGCCCTCGATCATCTCGTCGGCGAACTGGGAGGGATCGTTGAACAGCCGCGTCATTGCGCTCTCCTCGTATAGGAACCCCAGGGGGCGGGCACTCTGTCGAACACTATAGGAAGTGGGGTTCCCTGGCACAACCTCACCGCATCCATCCGCCGGCCCGCAGCGGCGACCGACCTAGACTGAAGCCGATCCCGCGCGGCCGACGCCCCGAGGCCCGCGACAGACGAGTCAGGAGCCCCAGCATGCCCGTCGCAACCACTGAGCAGTACGCAGCGATGCTCGACAAGGCGAAGCAGAACGCCTTCGCCTACCCCGCCATCAACGTGTCGTCGTCGTCGACGATCAACGCCGTGCTGCAGGGCCTCGCGGACGCTGGCTCCGACGGCATCCTCCAGGTCACCACCGGCGGTGCCGACTTCTTCGCCGGCCAGAGCGTCAAGAACCGCGCCGGCGGTGCGATCGCGTTCGCCCGCTTCGTCACCGAGGTCGCGAAGGCGTACCCGATCACCGTCGCGCTGCACACCGACCACTGCCCGAAGGACGCGCTCGACGGCTTCGTCCTCCCGCTGCTGGACGCGAGCGAGGAGGAGGTGCGCGCGGGCCGCGCACCGCTCTTCCAGTCGCACATGTGGGACGGCTCGGCCGTGCCGCTCGAGGAGAACCTCGAGATCGCGAAGCAGATCCTCCCCCGCACGCACGCCCTCGGCCAGGTGCTCGAGGTCGAGATCGGCGTCGTCGGCGGCGAGGAGGACGGCGTCAGCAACGAGATCAACGACCAGCTCTACACGACGCTCGACGACGCGATCGCGACGGTCGAGGCGCTCGGGCTCGGCGAGCAGGGCCGCTACATGGCGGCGCTCACGTTCGGCAACGTGCACGGCGTCTACAAGCCGGGCAACGTGCGGCTGCGCCCCGAGCTGCTCGGCGAGATCCAGGCGGGCATCGCCGAGAAGTACGGCACGGGCGCGAAGCCGCTCGACCTGGTCTTCCACGGCGGCTCGGGCTCGAGCGACGAGGAGATCGCCGAGGCGGTCCGCAACGGCGTCGTCAAGATGAACATCGACACCGACACGCAGTACGCCTACACCCGCTCCGTCGCCGGCAGCATGTTCGCCAACTACGACGGCGTGCTGAAGGTCGACGGCGAGGTCGGCAACAAGAAGGTCTACGACCCGCGCTCGTGGGGCAAGGCTGCGGAGACCGCGATGGCGGCCCGCGTCGTCGCCGCGACGCAGCAGCTCGGCTCGGCCGGCTGGTCCAGCAAGTAGCAGCAACGCCGAAGCGCCCCTGAAGCGGAGGGGCGCTCCGTGCTTCCTCAACGTCGCCGGTGGTCGCACGACGCGCTCTGCGCGCTGTGCGACCACCGGCGACGTCGGGACCCGCGGGCTACCGGGTGCGGTCGACGACCACGGCGCCGCCCTGCACGACCATCGCCGGGCTCCCGTCCGCGACGGCGGAGACGTGCTCGAGCGGGTCCCGGTCGAGCATCACGAGGTCGCCGTGCGCGCCCAGGGCGATGACGCCGAGCTCGCCCTCGCGCTGGAGCAGCCGGGCCGCGGTCGTCGTCGCGCTGCGGATCGTGTCGAGCGTCGGAACGATGTCGGCGCGCACCGCGAACTCCTGCGCCTGGTGCCGCTGCATGCCGCCGAGGAGGTCGCTGCCGTAGCAGAGGTTCACCCCGCCGCGATGCGCCTTCTCGAGCGCCTCCATACCGCCCGTGAGCACGGCGTCGACCTTCTCCCAGTTCTCCTGCGACAGGCCGAAGTCCCTGCCCTCCTGCTGCAGGGAGCGGTAGGTGACGAGGTTCATCGTGAGGAAGGCGTCGTGCTCGAGCAGCAGCTCGATCGACTCGTCGTCCAGCAGGTTGCCGTGCTCGATGCCCCGGACCCCCGCCCGCAGCGCACGGTTGATGGAGCGCCCCGTGTAGGCGTGAGCCGTCACGTAGCGGTTCGCCGCCTCCGCCTCCTCCACCACCGCCGCGATCTCCTCCAGCGAGTACTGGGTGGAGTCGATGCGGTCCGTCGGCGACGCGACACCGCCTCCCGCCATGATCTTCACGTGGTGGGCGCCCTTGCGCAGCTCGTCGCGCGCTGCGTGCCGCACCGCATCCACCCCGTCGGCGATCCTGCCGATGTGCGAGCACGTGTACTCGCCCTGCGCGTGCGACTCGCCGCGCTCGCGCGGGTCGGCGTGCCCGCCGGTCTGCGACAGCGCCTTGCCGCCGAAGAACAGCCGCGGGCCGCGGAGCAGGCCCTCGCGCTGCGCGTCGTGCAGGCCGAAGTCGGCACCCGCGACGTCGCGGACGGTGGTGAAGCCGCGG
>JBAZPY010000269.1:0-3407 GCA_041645515.1 Agrococcus sp. | reverse complement strand
TCGCGAGCTGCTCGCCGGTGCGACTCCGACGGTCAGCATCCTCTACAACACGAACAACCCGAACCGCGTCGACGCCTTCCAGCTGATCCAGGCGAGCGCGACCGAGGCCGGCTTCGTGGTCGAGGACGCAGGCTCGCCCGACTGGTCGAGCCTGCTCGGCAGCGGCACCTACGACGCGTCCATCTTCGGATGGATCTCGCCCGGCTACGGTTACGCGAGCCTGCCGCAGATCTGGCAGACCGGTGGCGGTGGCAACTACAACGGCTACTCCAACGCCGAGGTCGACGCCCTGGCCGATGAGTCGCAGGTCACCATCGGTGACGAGGAGCGCCTCACCGAGATCCAGATCGAGATCGACCGACTGAGCCGCGAGGACTTCTACGGCCTGCCGCTCTTCCAGGTCCCCGGCCTGGTGGCGACGAACGGCACCGTCGAGGGCGTCGTGTACAACGGCGGCCAGACCGGCTCCATCTGGAACACCTGGGAGTGGACGCCCGTCAGCTAGTCTGACGGTCACGAACGCACCCTGAGTCAGACCCGGCCGTGATTGCCGGGACCTCGGTCCCGGCAATCACGGCCATCCCATGTCCGTCCTCGACCGCGCAGCCACAAGCCACGCGTTCTCCGAATGATCGGAGCTGTCCGAGCCGTGCTCAGCTTTGTCGTGAGGCGCATCATCGCCTCCATCCTCACTCTTCTCGTGGCCTCGTTCCTCATGTACGTGCTCGCCGCGAATTCGGGAAATCCGCTCGCAGACCTGCAGGCGTCGAACGCCCCGAACGCCCAGCAGCTGATCGGCGCGCGGATCCAGCGCCTCAGCCTCGACGTGCCGCCGCCGCTCCGCTGGTTCGGCTGGCTCGCCGGTGCCGCGGGCTGCCTCGTGCCCTTCGGCACGTGCGACCTCGGCGTCGACCTCAACTTCACGCCCGTGACCCAGCTCCTGCCGGGCGCCATCACCTCGACGGTGAGACTGGTGGCCGCCTCGACGATCCTCGCCATCCTGCTGGGCGTCATCACGGGGATCGTCTCGGCGCTCCGTCAGTACTCCGCGTTCGACCTGGTGATGACGTTCGTGAGCTTCTTCCTCTACTCGCTGCCGTCGTTCCTCGTCGCGGTGCTGCTGAAGGAGTTCATCGCGATCGACTTCAATAACTGGCTCTCCGCGGGCGACTCGAGCTTCGGCATCGTGCCGACGATCGTCGTCGCGATGGTCCTCGCGTTCATCCTCCAGGCGATCGTCGCCGGCTCGCTCCGCAACCGGCTCATCACCTTCGGCGTCTCCGCCGCGGCGACCGTCGCGGTGCTGGTCTACATGGATGCGTCGAACTGGTTCCAGGTGCCGGGTCTCGGCGCGGTCGGACTGCTGCTGCTCATCGGCGGAGTGGTCTTCGGCGCCGTCGCTCTGCTCTCGGGCTTCGGCAACAGGCGGGTCCTGCTGGGCGCCGGCATCGCCGGTGTGCTCGCGTACGCGTCGTACTTCCTGCTCCAGCCGCTGTTCGCGATCTCGACGATCTGGACCGTGATGATCCTGGTGCTCGCCGTGCTCGCGATCTGCTTCGTCGTCGGCTGGCTCATCGGCGGCCCTGATCGCAGCCTCGTGATCCGCGTGGCCATGCTCGTCGGCTTCATCGGCTTCCTGCTCGTCGTCGCGGATCGCTACCTGCAGGCCTGGCCGGGCTACATCTCGAACCCGCGGATCAACAACCGCCCCATCGCGACGGTCGGCGAGGCCACCGTCGGGCTGCAGGGCGACATGTGGTTCATGGGCCTCGACCAGTTCACGCACTTCCTGCTGCCCACGATCTCGCTCACGCTCATCTCGTTCGCGGGCTACACGCGCTACGCGCGCGCGGGGCTCCTCGAGGTGCTCAACCAGGACTACATCCGCACCGCGCGGGCGAAGGGCCTGTCCGAGCGCACCGTGGTCACGCGCCACGCGTTCCGCAACATGCTGATCCCGATCACGACCATCGTCGCGGCCGACATCGGCGCGCTGCTGGGCGGTGCGATCATCACCGAGCAGGTCTTCGCGATCAGCGGCATGGGCTCGCTGTTCGCGCGATCGCTGGGGCCGGTCGACCTGAACCCGATCATGGGCTACTTCCTGGTCATCGGCATCACCGCGATCCTGTTCAACTTCATCGCTGACCTGAGCTACGCGCTCCTCGACCCGAGAGTGAGGGTGAAGTGACGACCGTGGCCCCCGACCCCGGCAAGACCACCGAGCACACCGTCGGCGAGAGCCAGGGTCGTGTCATCCTGAAGCGCTTCGTGCGCAACAAGACGGCCATGGTGTCCCTCGTGCTGCTCCTCGCGACGTTCCTCTTCTCCGTCTCGGCGATCGGGCTCGGCCCGATCCCCGGATGGTGGAAGTTCGACTACGTCACGCCGGGCGCCCCGTTCGAAGGCGGCCGGCCGACCCTTTCGCTCGTCCCGGGTGAGGGCTTCGGGCTCGGCGAGCACCCGTTCGGCCAGAACCGCATCGGCGTCGACTACTTCGCCATGACCATGCGCGGGGTGCAGAACTCGTTCCTCGTGATCATCCTGCTCGCGGGCGTCGCGACGATCCTCGGCACCGTCGTGGGGGCGCTCGCCGGCTACTACCGCGGCTGGATCGACGCCGTCCTCATGCGCATCACCGACGTGTTCCTGGTCATCCCGGCGATCGTCGTCGGCGCGGTGGTCGGTCGCATGACCGGCGGGCTCGGCGTGCAGTGGCTCGCCATCACGCTCGGGCTCGTCGCGTGGATGGGCATCGCCCGACTCGTGCGCGCCGAGTTCCTGTCGCTGCGCGAGCGCGAGTTCGTGGAGGCGGCCAGGGTCGCGGGCGCATCCGACATGCGCATCATCTTCAAGCACATCCTGCCGAACGCCGTCGGCGTGGTGATCGTCGCCGCGTCGCTCATCGCGGCGGCGGCGATCCTGATCGAGACGGCGCTGAGCTTCCTCGGCTACGGCATCCGGGCCCCCGAGTCGTCGCTCGGCCTGCTTGTGTCGCAGAACCAGTCGGCGTTCGCCACCCGGCCGTGGCTGTTCTGGTTCCCGGCAGCGTTCATCGTGCTGCCGGCGCTGATGATCAACTTCGTCGGCGACGGCCTGCGGGACGCGTTCGACCCGCGGCAGAAGCGCTTCTCGGTGCGGCGCACCAAGGAGCTGCCCGCCGGCAAGGAGCAGCGCCAGTGATGATCGTGCCAGTGATGATCGCGCGTGGCCTCGGCTCAGACGAGCAGCGGAACGGTGACGGCGAGCACCGGGCCGATCGCCAGGGCGGCCAGCCGCGCCCAGTGCGTGGTCACGGGCACCGCGACGGCGTCCGCGTCGGCGCTGCGGTCGGCGCGCTCCGCCCAGCGGCGGCGCACGAGTGCGGCCGCGTCACCCGACTCGGTGCCCGGCAGGTCGCCGACCCG
>JBAZPY010000268.1:0-3407 GCA_041645515.1 Agrococcus sp. | reverse complement strand
CGGGCAGCAGCGGCGGCGCGCTCACCGCGCTGCATGCGTGGCTCGTCTCGAGCGGCCGCGCCGCGCGCGTCACCGGCGCCGCCGCGGACGAGCGGGAGCCGCGGCGATCGGTCCCCGTCACCATCACGACCCGGGAGCAGGCGCTGCGCGCGGCCGGATCCCGGTACGCGCCCGTCGCGGCGCTCGACAACCCGGAGGTGCTGCAGCCCGGCAGCGCCGTCTGCGCCAAGCCGTGCGAGATCGCGGCGCTGCGGCAGACCGCGGCGGACCTGGTCGACGGCGAGCCGCCGCTGCTGCTGTCGTTCTTCTGCGCCGGCACGCCCAGCCAGGCGGCGACCACCACGCTGCTGTCGCAGCTCGGCGTCGGGCCCGAGGATGCGGTGCAGGGCATGCGCTACCGCGGGCACGGCTGGCCGGGCCGCTTCACCGCGACCGCCGGCGAGCGGGTCGTCTCGGCCGACTACGACGAGTCGTGGGGTCGTGTGCTCGGCCCGACGACGCAGTGGCGCTGCAAGGTGTGCGCCGACGGGGTCGGCGAGTCCGCGGACGTCGTCTCCGCCGACTCCTGGGAGTCGGACGAGCGCGGCTACCCCTCGTTCGCCGACGGGGACGGCATGAGCGCCCTCATCGCCCGCACGGCCCGCGGCCGCCGCACGATCCTCGACGCGCAGGCTGCCGGCGTGATCGCGCTCGAGCCGCTCACGATGGCGCAGCTCGCCGCCGCCCAGCCGCTGCAGACCAACCGGCGCCGGTTCCTGCAGGCCCGCCTGTGGGGCTCCCGGATCGCGGGCCGCCGTCCTCCGCGGTACCCGGGGTACCGGCTGCTGGCGCTCTCCGTCGCCGCGCCGAGCACCGCACTGCGCGTGCTGCACGGCACCCTGCGGCGGGTCCGCGCCGACCTCGGGCGGCGGTGATGGGGTCGTCCCTCGCCCACGACGCCGCGCGCGGCGCCCTCTTCACGATCCTGCTGCAGCTGCTGTCCGTCGTCGTGCTGGCGCGACTGCTCACGCCCCGCGACTACGGGATGCTCGCGATCGTGCTGGTGCTCGTGGGCCTGGGCGAGATCTTCCGCGACTTCGGGCTCACCTCCGCCTCCATCCAGGCGCCGACGCTCTCGACCGGGCAGCGCGACAACCTGTTCTGGCTGAACGCGGCGATCGGCGCGGCGCTCACCGCCGCGATGCTGCTCGCCGCCTCGGCCCTCGGCGCCGTGACCGGCGAGCCCGAGATCGTCGGGATGGCGCAGTGGCTCTCGCTGCTGTTCCTCCTCAACGGCCTCGCGACGCAGCACCGCGCGAACCTCATGCGCGAGGTGCGGCTGCGCCCGCTCGCGGTCGCCGACGTCTCGGCCGCGGGGATCGCGCTCGCCCTGGCGGTCGGCGCGGCGCTGCTGGGCGCGGGCTACTGGGCCCTCGTCGTGCAGCAGCTGAGCAACGGGCTCATCGCGCTCATCGGCGTCGTGGTCGCCGGCAGGTGGGTGCCCGGCCGGTACTCGCGCGCGCACAGCGTCCGCACGATGGTGACCTTCGGCTGGAACCTCGTGGCGGCGAACCTCGTCCAGTACGCGGCGAAGCAGATCGACACGGTCGTCGTGGCGACCCGCTTCGGGACCGCGCCCCTCGGCCTGTACAACCGCGCCTACCACCTGGTCATGACGCCGCTCGGGCAAGTGCGCTCGCCGCTCCAGTCCGTCGCGCTCCCGCTGCTGTCGCGCCTGCAGCAGGACCAGCCGAGGTTCGACACCTACGTCGCCGCCGCCCAGCTCGCCCTCGGCTACCTCATCGGCATCCCGATCGCCGTGCTCGCGGGCCTCGCCGAGCCGGTCGTGGCCATCATGCTGGGCGACGCGTGGGCCGAGTCGGCGCCGCTGCTGCGGATGTTCGCGATCGCGGGGCTGCTCACCACGCTGTCGTACGTCGGCTACTGGGTCTACGTCACCCGCGGGCTCGGCGCCCAGCTGCTGCGGTACACGCTCGTGACCGCGGGCATCAAGATCGTCTGCATCGCCGTCGGCTCCTGCTTCGGGCTCGTCGGCGTCGCGATCGGCTTCGCCGTGCACCCGGCGATCGCGTGGCCCATCTCGCTCGCGTGGCTGTCGCGGGTGACGCCGATGCCGACGCGCAGGCTCTACGGTGGCGCCGCGCGGATCTTCGCCGTGACGGCGCTCGCCGGGACCGCCGCGTGGGGCGCCGGCGTTGCCGCGGCCGGGTTCGGCGTGTGGGCCCAGACGGGGATCGGTGTCGCCGTCGGGCTGGTCGCCGCGAGCGCGTCGTTGCTGCTGCCGGTCTACCGCCGCGATGCGGCGTCGCTCGCCTCGTTCACGCGGCTGATGGTGCGGCGCCGCCGACCGGCTGCAGGCGCGGCGGGACACGGCTGAGCAGCGCCGGATCACCCGCGGCGGCGCGATCCGCCTCGAGCGCGCGCCACGCGACGGCCAGCCCGGCGAGGAACCACAGCAGGATGCCGAACTGCGTGATGAGCGCGACGGCGACGAGGCCCGGGAGCTGGGCGGCCACCGCGATCGCGGCGGGGTTCGCGCGCCGCCCGAGCATGCCCAGCACGATGGCGCCGAGGACCGCGACGACGAGCAGGACGGGGACCCATCCGAAGCGCAGGGCGATGAGCAGCAGCGTGTTGTCGACCGACTCGGCGTACGCGCCCAGGTAGACGCCGTCCGAGACGCGGGTCGACCAGTCCTCCGCACCGCCGAGCAGCTGCACCTGCGACAGCAGCGACAGCTGGCCGGTCCGGTACTCGGCGCTGCCTGCGGCCTCGTCGCCGGCACCGACGAAGACGTCGCCGATGAAGGGCAGCAGGAGCGCGACCCCCACGGCACCCACCGCCCCGATGGCCCAGCGCGTCCCCCGGTCGAGCCCGGGCAGCAGCACCAGGCTGAGCGCGATGGTGAGCGCCCCCGTCAGCATCCCGATCCGGCTGAACGTGACGACGAGGGCGCCGACCACGACGGCGAGCGCCAGCAGCGTGGCGGGCGGGCGCCATCGCGCGGCGATGATGAACGCGGTCGACATCGCGAGCGCGGCACCGAGCGCGATCGAGTGGCCGAACGCGCCCTCCGCACGCAGGAACGACGCCCGCTGCTGCAGCGCCGACCACTCCTCGAAGGGACCCTCGCCGGGCACGAGCACGAAGACGTTGACCCCGGTGGCGAACTCGACGAGCGCGAGCAGCGCCGCGGCGGTGGCGACGACGGCGATGGTGCGCGTGACGAACCGCGCTCCGGTGCGAGCGAGCACGATGCGGCCCCAGATGTACGGGACGATCCACTGCAGCAGCGCGATCACCGCCGCCGAGAGCGTCGAGAGGTTCAGCGCGAGCAGCAGGAGCACGAGGAGCGCGAGCACGGCGACCAGCCCGTCGACGGCCGTGAGCCGCAGATCGCTCAGGTT
>JBAZPY010000267.1:0-3408 GCA_041645515.1 Agrococcus sp. | reverse complement strand
CGCGATCCTGTCTCCCCGCATCCGCGCCCCCGTGACCTCGGCCCGCAGGACGCTCGCGCCGCGCCGCGCCGCGGCCGCCGCGAGCGACTGCGTCGCGAGCGACGGCTGCACCTGCGCGTCGTCGGGGTAGTGCACGCCGAGCTCGACGGCCGGCGAGAGGTCCGGCTCGAGGGCGGCGAGCGCCGCCCGGTCGAGGGGCTGGGCGCGGATCCCGATCGCACGCTGCCCCTCGGCGAAGCGCAGCAGCGCGTCCGCGCCGCCGGGGAACGCGACCACGATGCCGCCCTTCGCCTCGTACTCCGTGGCGGGTCCGTCGCCGCGCTCCGCGTCGAGCTCCGCCGCGAGGTCGCGCCACATGGCGTTCGCCAGGATCGCCAGCTCTGCCTCGGCTCGCACCGACGCGGCGGCGCTCTTGTCGCTCACGAGGAGGTTGCCCTCGCACCGGCTCGACGTCTCGGCGGCGATGCCCGAGCGGTCGACGACGACGACCTCGGCGCCTGCCTGCGCGAGCCGCAGCGCGCACGCGGCGCCGATCACGCCGGCGCCGACGACGACGACGCGCACGCTCACGCCCCCAGGTACGCGTCGACGACGCGCGCGTCCTTCGCGAGCTCGGCCGCCTCACCGTGCAGCGTGACGTGGCCCGTCTCCACGACGTAGGCGCGGTGCGCGATGCGGAGCGCCGCGCGCGCGTTCTGCTCCACGAGCAGCACCGTGGTCCCCTGGCGGTTGACCTCCGCGATGATCTCCATCACCTGCTTCACCACGAGCGGCGCGAGCCCCATCGAGGGCTCGTCGAGCAGCAGCAGGCGCGGCCCACCGACCAGGGCGCGGCCGATGGCGAGCATCTGCTGCTCGCCGCCCGAGAGCGTGCCGCCCTGCTGCTTGCGCCGCTCCGCGAGCCTCGGCATGAGGGAGTACGCGAGGTCGACGCGCTCGGCGATCGCCTTGGGGTCCTTCACCGTGTAGCCGCCCAGCAGCAGGTTGTCGTGCACGGTCATGGTCGA
This sequence comes from Agrococcus sp., assembly GCA_041645515.1. GTDB lineage: Bacteria > Actinomycetota > Actinomycetes > Actinomycetales > Microbacteriaceae > Agrococcus. Next base: position 2,401 of record JBAZPY010000267.1, on the reverse strand, counting down.
GAAGATCCGCCTGCCCTCCGGCACGTGCACGAGCCCCTTCGACACGATGTCCCACGGCTTGGCAGTCGCGAGGTCGACGCCGTCCCACCGGACGCTCCCGCCCTTCGGGCGCACAAGCCCGGAGAGGAGGTTCATGGTCGTCGACTTGCCGGCGCCGTTGTTGCCGAGCAGGCAGACGATCTCCCCCTCCTCGACGACGAACGACAGCTGCCGCAGCGCGTGCACCCGTCCGTAGTAGACGTCGGCGTCCTCGACCTCGAGCCAGCTCATCGCTGCTCCCCCTTGCGCTCGTCGTCCGCCGCGATCGGGACCGACTGCGTGAGCGTCGTGTCGTCGATCGCGGCCTCCTCGTCCTCGGCACCCAGATAGGCCTCGATGACGATCGGGTTCGCCTTGATCTCTGCGGGGGTGCCGTCAGCGATCTCCTTGCCGTAGTTCAGCACGACGATGCGCTCGGCGAGCTGCATGACGAGACCCATGTCGTGCTCGATGAGCACGATGCCGACGCCGAGGTCACGGATCTTGCGGATGAGCCGCATGAGTCCCTGCTTCTCGCCGTAGTTGAGCCCCGCGGCGGGCTCGTCGAGCAGCAGCAGCTTCGGGCTCGTCGCGAGCGCCCGCGCGATCTCGACGCGGCGCTGCTCGCCGTACGGGAGCTGCGTGACGAACAGCTGCTCGTCGCCCTCGAAGCCCACGAAGTCGAGCCATCCGCGTGCCTCGCGTGCGCACGCCTCCTCGGCGCGCAGGTACCGCGGCGTGTGCAGCAGGTTGTCGAGGAGGCCCTCGCGGAGGTTCGCGTGCATCGCCGTCTTGACGTTGTCCAGCACCGTCATCTCCTTGAAGAGACGGAGGTTCTGGAACGTGCGCGCCATGCCGCGGCGCGTGATCGTCGATGGGAGCACCCGCATGATCGAGCGGCCCTCGAACGCGATCGAGCCGCTCGTCGGGCGGTAGAAGCCCGAGATGCAGTTGAACGCGCTCGTCTTGCCGGCGCCGTTCGGTCCGATGACCGCGAGGATCTCGCCCTCGCGGACGTCGAACGACAGGCCGTCGACGGCCTTCACGCCGCCGAAGCGCAGGTGCAGGTCGCGCACCTCGAGCAGCGCGGTCATCGGCGGACCTCCTGGTCGTCAGCGGGGTCGTCGGCCGACGCCCGCGCGGGGCCCGCATCCGTCGGCCCAGGATCGTTGAGGCCGTCATCGCCCAGCGACTCGATGGGGGCGGTGGCGGGCCAGGCGCGCGGCTTCCGCGCGCGCAGCCACGGCAGCACGGCCGTCGCCGGCCACAGGCCGGAGGGCCGGAAGATCATGACGACCACGAGCAGCACGCCGAAGATCAGGAACCGCCACTCCGAGAACTCGCGCAGCAGCTCGGGTGCGAGCGAGACGAACAGCGCCCCGATGATCACGCCCGGCGTCGATCCCATGCCGCCGAGCACGACGGCCATGAGGATGAGCGCCGAGTACAGGAACTGGAACGAGTTCGGGCTGATCGCGGTGAGGTGCGTGGCCATCAGCTGGCCGGCGAGACCGGCCCAGACCGCGCCGATGATGTAGGCCGAGATCTTCGTGACGTAGGTGTTGATGCCCATCGCCTCGGCCGCGTCCTCATCGTCGCGCACGGCCTTCCACGCCCGGCCCATCCGCCCGCGCGCGAGCCGGCCGAGGCCGATGATGCCGATGGTCACGACGATGAAGGCGACGAAGTAGTAGAAGAGGATCGTCCCCGAGAACCTGATGCCGAACAGGTCGAGCCCGTCGCGGAAGCTCCAGTCGCCGAACGACCAGGTGGGGATGCCAGAGATGCCGGACGGCCCGCCGGTGACGTCGAGGTTGTTCGCGGTGATGCGGATGATCTCGCCGAAGCCGAGCGTGACGATCGCGAGGTAGTCGGAGCGCAGCCGGAGCGTGGGACCGCCGATGATGATGCCCGCGAGGATGCAGGCGAGGATCGTGGCGGGCACGGCCGCCCACATCGGCCACCCCAGCACGGTCGTGAGGATGCCCGAGATGTAGGCCCCGACCGCGAAGAACGCGATGTAGCCCAGGTCGAGCAGCCCCGCGTAGCCCACGACGACGTTGAGGCCCATGCAGAGCATGATGTAGATGAGCGCGCTCGTCGCGATCGAGATCGTGTACGCGCTCGCGTCGATGAACGGCAGTGCGGCGAGCAGCACCACGGCGAGGATGCCGAGGATGCGCATGAAGCCGCGCTGCGACCGGGGTCCCGAGTCGGGCTTGCCCCGATCGAACAGCGGTGCGGGCGCACGCAGCGGCGCGTGCTTCAGCGCGAGGTCGAGCTGGCTGGCCATGTCACATCCTCTCGACGACGCGGTTGCCGAGCAGCCCGGTCGGCTTGAACGTCAGGATCAGGATGAGGACGAGGAACGAGAAGACGTCTC
>JBAZPY010000266.1:0-3411 GCA_041645515.1 Agrococcus sp. | reverse complement strand
GGCGTCGTGCTCGCCGCGACGTTCGCCGCGCTCGGCGTCATCCCGGTGCTGTTCCTGCTGCAGCTGGCCATCATCGTGGCGCTCGGCGTGCTCATCGACACCACCCTCGTGCGCTCGCTGCTCGTGCCGGCGCTCGCGCTCGAGCTGGGTCCGAAGACGTGGTGGCCGTCGAGGCTCGGGCGCGAGCCCAAGCGCGCCGCCGCGACGCCGCGCACCCATGGGGCACACGCCGAGGAGCGCGTCGGCGCGTAGGCTGGGACCTCGGATCGACCGGTCCCGGCCCGCCCGCCGGGGGATCGTATACGATCATTCGTGCACCTCGACGAAGGAGTCCCCATGAGCATCACGACCGATAGCGCGGCCCGCGAGTCGGAGGTCCTCGACGGCGTCCGCGGCCGGTTGTTCATCGGCGGCGAGTGGATCGACGGCGAGCAGGGCACGATCGAGGTGCGCGATCCCGCGACCGGCAAGGTCATCAAGCGGGTCGCGAACGGCTCGGTCGCGGACGGTGTGCGCGCGCTCGACGCCGCGGTGGAGGCGCAGGAGGCGTGGGGCCGGACGCCCGCCCGGGTGCGGGGCGAGATCCTGCGGAAGGCGTTCGACCTGCTGCAGGAGCGGAAGGAGGAGTTCGCGCTCCTGATGACGCTCGAGATGGGGAAGCCGCTCGCGGAGGCGCGCGGCGAGGTCGCCTACGGCGGCGAGTTCCTGCGCTGGTTCTCGGAGGAGGCGGTGCGCATCGACGGCCGCTACACGATGACCCCGGAGGGCACCGGCCAGATGATCGTCACGCACCGCCCGGTGGGCCCGTGCTTCCTCATCACGCCCTGGAACTTCCCGCTCGCGATGGCGACCCGCAAGCTGGGACCTGCGCTCGCGGCCGGCTGCACCGCGGTCGTCAAGCCCGCCACGCTCACCCCGCTGACGACGCTCGCGCTCGTCGCGCTGCTGGAGGAGGCGGGGCTGCCGAAGGGGGTCGTGAACGTGATCACGACGAAGTCGACCGGCGCGCTCTCGGAGCGGCTGCTGGCCGACCCGCGGCTGCGGAAGGTGTCGTTCACCGGCTCCACGCCGGTGGGCGTGCAGCTGCTGAAGCAGGCCGCCGACAACGTGCTGAAGGCGTCGATGGAGCTCGGCGGCAACGCGCCCTTCGTGGTGTTCGAGGACGCCGACCTCGACAAGGCGGTGGAGGGCGCGCTGCTGGCGAAGTTCCGCAACATCGGTCAGGCGTGCACCGCCGCGAACCGGTTCATCGTGCACGAGTCGGTCGCGGACGAGTTCTCGAAGCGGGTCGGGGATGCCGTCACGGCGATGAAGATCGGCCGCGGCACCGAGGAGGGCGTGCAGATCGGCCCGCTGGTCGAGGACAAGGCCGTCGACAACGCCGTCCGGTTGGTCGACTCGGCGGTCGCCGACGGCGCGACGCTGATCACCGGCGGCAAGGCGATCGACGGGCCCGGCTCGTTCTTCCAGCCGACCGTGCTCGACGGCGTGACCGCCGAGATGGCGGTCTCGATCGAGGAGATCTTCGGGCCGGTCGTCGCGATCCAGCGCTTCTCGACCGAGGACGACGCCGTCCGGCTCGCGAACGCGACCGAGTACGGGCTGGTCGGCTACGTCTTCACCGAGGACACCAAGCGCGGCCAGCGCATGATCGACCGCATCGACACCGGCATGATGGGCCTCAACGTCGGCGTCGTCTCCAACGCCGCCGGACCCTTCGGCGGCGTGAAGCAGTCGGGTCTCGGCCGCGAGGGCGGCGCCGAGGGCATCCACGAGTACCTCGAGACGAAGTACACGCTCATGCCCAACCCCTTCGCCTGAGCATCGCCTCGATGAGGGCCCGTGTCCGACTCCGGTCGGCGCGGGCCCTCAGCGCGTGAGCTCGAGGACGAGCTTGCCGCGCACGTGCCCCTCCTTGAGGTGCTCGTACGCCTCCCGGAACCGCTCGAGCGGATAGCGCTGCTCGATCGGCACGAGCAGCTCTCCGGTCGCGCCGCGCCGATGCCGTCGGCGCCGGCGCAGTCGAAGCACGCGTCGATCGGCAGCATCGCCTCGAGCCGCTCGGCGAGGCCCTCGCCGTAGGCGACCGGGTCGGCGCCGAGCGAGCGGAGGAGCGCGAAGTTGCGCTCGCTCGCCGAGCCGATCACCCGCGCGCCCCGCCGTTCCGCGAGCTGCACTGCGAGCTGGCCGACGCCGCCTGCGGCGCCGTTGACGAAGATGGTCTCGCCGGGCCGCTCGAGCAGCTGCTCGACGCCGTCCCACGCGGTGCGGCCGGCGACGACGAGGCTCGCAGCGACCGCGGGGTCGAGCCCCGCGGGGATGCGTGCGAGCCGCTCTACCGCGGGATCGACCACCGTGCGGTCCTGGAGCGCCCGGGTGCGGGCCGAGCCGAAGACGCGATCGCCCACCGCCCATCCGTCGACCTCGGGACCCACCTCGTCGATCGTGCCCGCGATGTCGTTGCCGACGCCGAGTGGTGGCCGCAGCCCGCGCGCCGCGGCCGCGGGACCGCCGCTGAAGATCTTCCAGTCGACGGGGTTCAGCGCGGCCGCTTCGACGCGCACCCGCACCTCGCCGCGCCCGGCGTGCGGCTCGTCGGCCTCGCGCAGCTCCAGCACCTCCGGGTCGCCGAACCGCTCGTGCATGACGCGTCGCATGCGGCTCACGCTACTGCCGCCGGCATCCGGCGCAGCGGCGCTCCCGCTCAGCCGGTCCGGGCGAGCCACCGCAGCACGTCGGCGGCGGGACCCTCGGGGGCGCTGCGGTAGCCCGTGCCCGCCCAGAGGTGCAGCCGCTCGGCATCGCCGGCCCTGCCCGCCGCCTGCCGGAGCTCGCGGGTGAGGTGGTGCACGGCGGGGTAGGCGACCGGTGCGCCGGCGTCGTGGCGGTCGATGAAGCCGTTCCGCAGCGCGCGGGCGGGTCGCCCGGTGAAGGCCCGGGTGACGACGGTCTCGCTGAATCGCGGATCGCGGAGCGCCGCGCGGTGCGCGGGCGATGTCCCCGCCTCGTCGGTGCGCAGGAGCAGGGTGCCGACCGCGACGGACTCCGCGCCGGCGGCGAGCAGCGCGCCGACGGCATCCGGCCCGTCGACGCCGCCAGCGGCGACGACAGGCAGGTCGACGGCGAGCCGAACGGCTCGCACGAGCTCCGCGGTGCTCACGGGCGGCGGCGGGCGGGCGGGATCGTGGCGGGCGGAGTGCCCTCCGGCGCCGATGCCCTGCACGACGAGCCCGTCCACGCCGACGGCAGCGGCGGCGCGGGCCTCGTCCGGCGCGGTGATGCTGGCGAGCACGCGGGTCCCGGCTCGCTGCAGCGCTGCGACATCCGCGCGCGACGGCAGCCCGAAGGTGAACGAGACCACCGGCACGGGGTGCTCGACGAGATGGGCGAGCTTCTCGCGCCAGTGGTCGT
>JBAZPY010000265.1:0-3414 GCA_041645515.1 Agrococcus sp. | reverse complement strand
CCTCGACCGCATCCGCCCGCTGTTCGCGGCGCTCGATCGCGCGATCGAGCGGGAGGAGCGCACCCGGCCGATCGTGCGCTCCGCGGCGCTCGTGACCGTGGTCGGCGACGACGAGGCGACGTTCTCCCGCCGGGCGGCGGCGATCGGCCGCGAGCCCGCGGAGCTGCGCGAGCACGGCATCGCCGGCAGGCGCGCGGAGGTGGAGGACCGCCTGGGTGCGCTGGCGGAGGCGGGCGTCGAGCGCCTCTACCTGCAGACGCTCGACCTCACCGACCTCGACCACCTCGACGAGATCGCGGCGTTCACCGGCCTCTGAGCACCGCCCGGGCACGCGAAAGGGGGCCGCCCGCAGGCGACCCCCTTCGTGTGCTGCAGAACCGTCAAGCGGTCGTGCGGCCGCGGTTCTTGGTGACGAGGCCGTAGATCAGCAGCACGATGATCGCGCCACCGATCGCCAGCAGCCAGGTCGACAGGTCGAAGAAACCCTCGATGCCGACGCCGAAGATCGCGGAGCCGATCCAGCCTCCGAGCAGCGCACCGACGACGCCCAGGATCAGCGTGATGATCCAGCCGCCGCCCTGACGGCCGGGGAGGATGAGCTTGGCGATGGCCCCGGCGATGAGGCCGAGGACGATCCAACCGAGAATGCCCATGTGTGTGGTCCCTTCTCTCGTGCAGCGGTGCAAGGGTTTACCCCGCCGGGCTCCCGCGGAAGCGGTGACCGAGAGATAGCCTGACGCAAACTCATGGGAGATTCCTGGGAGCCCCCGGCTCAGCTGCTGGCCCGCTCCAGCACGATCTCCCGCACGCGTGCGGCGTCCGCCTGCCCGCGCAGCGCCTTCATGACCGCGCCGATCACCGCTCCGGCCGCCTGCACCTTGCCGTCGCGGATCTTCTGCAGCACGTCGGGCTGCGCGCCGAGCGCCTCGTCGACCGCCGCGACGAGCGCCGACTCGTCGGTGACCACCTGCAGCCCGCGGGCGGCCGCGACCTCGCTCGGGCTGCCCTCTCCGGCCATGACGCCCTCGAGCGCCTGGCGCGCGAGCCGGTCGGTGAGCGTGCCCGCGTCGATGAGCTGCTGCAGCTCGGCCACGTGGGCTGGCTCGACGAGCGTCGACGCCTCGACGCCGCGCTCGTTGGCGACGCGCGCGATCTCGCCCGTCCACCACTTGCGCGCAGCCTGGGCCGAGGCGCCGGCGGCGACCGTCGCCTCGACGAGGTGCAGCATGTCGCCGTTCACGACGTCCTGGAACTCGAGGTCGGCGAAGCCCCAGTCGGCCTTCAGCCGGCGGCGGCGGGCGACGGGCTGCTCGGGCAGCTGCGCTCGCAGCTCCTCGACCAGCTCGCGGCTCGGCGCCACGGGCAGCAGGTCGGGCTCCGGGAAGTAGCGGTAGTCGTCGGCGTCGGACTTCGGACGACCGGGGCTCGTGGTACCCGTGTCCTCGTGCCAGTGCCGCGTCTCCTGGATGATGGTGCCGCCGTCGGCGAGGATCGCCGCCTGCCGCTGGATCTCGTAGCGCACCGCGCGCTCGACCGATCGCATCGAGTTGACGTTCTTCGTCTCGGTGCGGGTGCCCAGCTTTTCCTGCCCGCGGGGTCGCAGGCTCACGTTGGCGTCGCAGCGCAGGTTGCCGCGCTCCATCCGCGCCTCCGAGATGCCGAGCGAGAGCACGATGTCGCGGATGGTGGCGACGTACGCCTTCGCGATCTCGGGCGAGGAGTGCTCCCCGCCGAAGATGGGCTTCGTGACGATCTCGACGAGCGGCACGCCCGCGCGGTTGTAGTCCACGAGCGAGTACTCCGCGCCCTGGATGCGGCCGGTGGAGCCGCCGACGTGCGTGAGCTTGCCCGCGTCCTCCTCCATGTGCGCGCGCTCGATCGGGATGGTGATCTGCCGGCCGTCGGCGAGCTCGACCTCGACGGAGCCCTCGAAGGCGATGGGCTCGTCGTACTGCGAGATCTGGTAGTTCTTCGGCGTGTCCGGGTAGAAGTAGTTCTTCCGGGCGAAGCGGCTCGACGTCGCGATCTCGCAGTTCAGCGCCAGGCCGAGCGCGATCGAGTAGCGCACGGCCTGCTCGTTCACCACCGGCAGGCTGCCGGGCAGGCCGAGGCTCAGCGGGTCGACGAGCGTGTTCGGCAGGGCGTCGTGGAAGTCGGGATGCGCGGGGTTCGGCGCCGCGGAGAACATCTTCGTGCGCGTGCCCAGCTCGACGTGCACCTCGAAGCCCATCACCGGCTCGAAGAGCTCGAGCGCCTTGTCGAAGTCCATCAGCTTGTCCTTCATCGCGTCGCCTCCGTCAGTGCCGGTGCCTTGGTGGTGAGGATGCCGCCCCAGCGGTCGGCGAGCAGCGCCTCGATGGCGGCGCCCGCGCGGTACAGCCGCTCGTCCTCGAACATCGGTGCCAGGATCTGCAGCCCGACCGGGAGCCGATCGTCGCCCAGGCCCATCGGCAGGCCCATGCCGGGGATGCCCGCGAGGTTCGCGGGGATCGTGGTGATGTCGTTGACGTACATCGCGAGCGGGTCGTCGAGCTTCTCGCCCAGCTTGAACGCCGTGGTGGGCGCGGCAGGGCTGATGAGCAGGTCCGCCTGCTCGAAGGCGGCGTCGAAGTCGCGCTGGATGAGCGTGCGCACCTTCTGGGCGGACCCGTAGTAGGCGTCGTAGTAGCCGGCCGAGAGCGCGTAGGTGCCGAGGATGATGCGTCGCTTCACCTCGGCGCCGAAGCCGGCCTCGCGGGTCGCGGCCATGACGTCCTCGACCGTCTGGCCGGGCTGCTCGACGCGCAGGCCGAACCGCACCGAGTCGAAGCGCGCGAGGTTGCTCGACGCCTCCGCCGGCAGGATCAGGTAGTAGGCGGCGACCGAGTAGGCGAACGACGGGCACGAGACCTCGACGACCTCCGCCCCGGCATCCGTCAGTACCTGGACGGTCTCGCGGAAGCGCGCCTGCACGTCGTCGGCGATGCCCTCGGAGTCGAGCTCCTTGACGACGCCCACGCGCACGCCGGCGAGGCTGCCGGAGGCGGCGCCCTCGCGCGCCGCGGCCGCGAACGACGGCCACTCGCGCTGGAGGCTCGTCGAGTCGTGCGGGTCGTGGCCGCCGATGATGTCGTGGATGAGCGCCGAGTCGAGCACGGTGCGCGTGACGGGGCCGACCTGGTCGAGGCTCGAGGCGAGCGCGATCGCGCCGTAGCGGCTCACGCCGCCGTAGGTGGGCTTGACGCCGACGGTGCCGGTCACGGCCGCGGGCTGGCGGATGGAGCCGCCCGTGTCGGAGCCGAGCGCGAACGGCGCCTCGAACGACGCGACCGCCGCTGCCGAGCCGCCGCCGGAGCCGCCCGGGATGCGCTCGGTGTCCCACGGGTTGCGGGTGGGGCCGTAGGCGGAGTGCTCGGTCGACGAGCCCATCGCGAA
>JBAZPY010000264.1:0-3419 GCA_041645515.1 Agrococcus sp. | reverse complement strand
CCTCGAGGTGCGCGTGCACCCCGAGGACCTCGGCCGCGTCATCGGGCGCGGCGGCCGCACGGCCGGCGCGCTGCGCACCGTGATCGGTGCGCTCCCCGGAGGACGCCGCGTCCGCGTGGACGTGGTGGACACCGATCGCTAGGCCCGCCGTGCCCGCCCGCACCCAGCTGCGCGTGGGACGGCTCACGAGGGCCCACGGGCTCAAGGGCGCGATCAAGGTCGAGCTCTACACCGACGACCCCGAGCGCCGGTTCACCCCCGGCGCGCGCTTCGTGCTGCAGGTGCCCACGTCGTCGAAGTGGCACGGCAAGACGCTCGAGCTGCTCGAGCTCCGCGTCTACAACGGCACCCCGGTCGCCTTCTTCGCCGGCGTGACCGACCGCACCGAGGCGGAGTCGCTCGTCAAGGCAGTGCTCTGGATCGATCAGGACCCCACCGAGGTCTCGACCGAGCCCGACGCCTGGTACGTGCACCAGCTCGCGGGCCTCGAGGTCTGGCGCGACGGCGCCCGCATCGGCCGCGTCGTGCGCGTCGACCCGATGCCGGCGCAGGACATGCTCATCATCGACATCGACGGCACCGAGGCGATGGTGCCGTTCGTCAAGGCGATCGTGCCGGAGGTCGACCTCCGCGCGGGCCGGATCGTCATCACGCCGCCGCCGGGGCTGCTCGAGGAGCTCGACGCGCCCGACGACGAGCCCGAGGCCGCGCACGCCGACGAGACGGACGCATCCGCGACGGCCGACGCATCCGGCGGCGATGCATTCGTCGACGCCGAGCCGACGCAGGCCGAGCCGACGCAGGCCGAGCCGACGCAGGCCGACGGCGACGACCGGGCGTAGCGCGTGCGCTTCGACATCGTCACGATCTTCCCCGAGTTCTTCGGCGTCCTCGACGTCTCGCTGCTCGGGCGGGCGCGCCGCGACGGCGTGCTCGAGCTCGGCGTGCACGACCTGCGCGAGTGGACGCACGACCGGCACCGCACCGTCGACGACACGCCCTACGGCGGCGGCGCCGGCATGGTGATGAAGCCCGAGCCTTGGGGCGAGGCGTTCGACGCGCTGCTGGGCCCGGAGGGCGGCCCGCCGTCGGATGCGCTGGTCATCTTCACCACGCCCGCGGGCGTGCCCTTCACGCAGTCGCTCGCGCGCGAGCTCGCGACCGAGTCGCGGATCGTGTTCGCGTGCGGGCGCTACGAGGGCATCGACGCGCGCGTCGCCGAGCACGTCGCCACGCGCGCCCGCGTGCTCGAGGTGAGCCTCGGCGACTACGTGCTCAACGGCGGCGAGGTCGCCGCGATGGCCATGATCGAGGCGATCGGCAGGTTGGTGCCCGGAGTGGTGGGCAATCCCGAGAGCCTCGTCGAGGAGAGCCACGAGGACGGCCTGCTCGAGCACCCGTCGTACACGAAGCCGCGCGTGTGGCGCGGCCTCGAGGTGCCGGAGGTGCTGCGCGGCGGCAACCACGCCGCTGTCGACGCCTGGCGCCGGGCGGAGGCGCTCGAGCGCACCCGGCGGGTGCGCCCGGACCTGCTGCCGGGCGACGACGGCGCGCGGTAGGGCGCGCCGCGCGCGCCATCAGCGAACACCCGGGCGATCGACGGCTCCTGCCGTTAGCCTCGATGCCATGGCAGCGAGCGCACGCACCTCCACCCGGGCCGGGCAGCGGCACTGGGCGCTCCGCGGGTTCTTCTGGGCGATGATCGGCGCCATCGTGGTGCTGCCCGCCTGGATCATGTTCGGCCGCGCCCTCGCCGGCGCGCCGCTGGGCGACTGGCTGCTGCTGCAGGCGCTGCTCGGGCCGGCGCTCGCCGTGCTCATCGGCGTGGTCGTCGGCCTCACCGTCGCGCGCAAGGAGGTCCGCCGGCCCCGCGCGGTCCAGTGGCGCGATGTGCGCCTCATCGGCCCGTGGCTGCTCGTCATCGTGCTCATCGGCTTCACCGTCGTCGACTCGGGCGGCGGCCGCACCGGCAGCGCGCTCACCGCCTGGTTCGGGAACGGCTGGCTCACCGCATCCCAGTCGTTCACCGCTGTCGGCGTGCTGGTGACCGTCATCGGCGGCGCGGTGCTCGCGTGGCTGCAGGCGCTCGAGCTGGGCCGCGAGACCCGGGCCCGGGTCGAGCGCGTCGTGAGCGACCTGCAGGCGCCCATCATCGAGCAGCGCGCCCGCCGCGCCGACGCGACCTTCGAGCCCGTCGACGGGCCGCAGGCCGGCCGGACCATCAGCCTCGACGACGACCCGCGACGCTGACGCCCCGCGGCCGCGGCGTTGGCGCGTGGCCCCGGCGTGTGGCAAGATGGCTCGTCGGTGCCACACGCAGTCACCGCCTTCGCGCGGCCTCTGCCACATTTCCTCTGCCACAGGGGAGCGGCGGGCACCGAACCAGAACCCCCTGATCCTTCCCAACGCGCGGCCGACCTGTGGCGGCTGCAGAGAGCGACACCGCCATGCACATCCTCGACAAGGTCGATGCGACCAGCCTCCGTTCCGACGTCCCCGACTTCCGCCCCGGCGACAACGTCAAGGTGCACGTCAACATCATCGAGGGCTCGCGCTCGCGCGTGCAGGTCTTCCAGGGCGTCGTCATCGGCCGCCAGGGCCACGGCGTGCGCGAGACCTTCACGGTCCGCAAGGTCTCGTTCCAGGTCGGCGTCGAGCGCACCTTCCCCGTGCACTCCCCGGTCATCGACCACATCGAGGTCGTGAGCCGCGGCGACGTGCGCCGCGCGAAGCTGTACTACCTGCGCGGCCTGCGCGGCAAGGCGGCCAAGATCCGCGAGAAGCGCGACCACTCCTGAACCACGATGAACGGGGCCGGCTCCACGCCGGCCCCGTTCGCGCGTTCGTCGCCGAATCGTGACCCGCCGAGTCGGGTGGGACACGGGCCGGGCACGCACGCGCACCTAGACTTGCCGAGGTGAAGGGGTGGGGATGACGGACACGGTCGAGACCGGCGCGGTCGGCCGCGAGCGGTCCAGCGGACGAGGCTTCCTGCTCTTCCTGCGCGACCTCGTGGTGATCTTCCTCATCGCGCTGCTCATCTCCTTCCTCGTGAAGACCTTCCTGATCCGGCCGTTCTGGATCCCGTCGGAGTCGATGAACGACACGCTGCAGGTCGACGACCGCATCATCGTCAGCCTGCTGACGCCCTCGGTCGTGGCCGTGGAGCGCGGCGACGTCGTCGTCTTCGAGGATCCGGGCGGCTGGCTGCCCGCGCCGCCCGCGGAGCAGGAGACCGGCCTGCTCGGCACTGTCGACTGGTTCCTCACCTTCGTCGGCCTCGCGCCGGAGGACGAGCACGGCTACCTCATCAAGCGCGTCATCGGCCTGCCCGGCGACCACGTCGAGTGCTGCAACGACTTCGGGCAGCTCACCGTCAACGGCGTGCCGATCGACGAGCCCTACCTGCGCCTCGACGC
>JBAZPY010000263.1:0-3443 GCA_041645515.1 Agrococcus sp. | reverse complement strand
TGGGCGCCGCGCACCCGGGACGACCGGGTCGCCGTGCCCACGACCATCTTCACGACGCCGCCGCTCGGCCGCGTCGGCATGACCGAGCGCGAGGCGCGCGAGCGTGGCCGCAGCGTGGTCGTCGGCGCGAAGCCGGTGGCGTCGATCGCTGCCATGCCCCGGCCGAAGGCCCTCGGCGAGACGCACGGCATCATCAAGCTCGTCGTCGACGCCGACACGGATCTCGTGCTGGGCGCCGCGCTGCACACGGTGGACGCGCAGGAGGTCATCAACCTCGTCGCGCTCGCCATGCGGGCCGGCGTGACCGCGACCCAGCTGCGCGAGGGCATCTGGACGCATCCGTCCTCGACCGAGGCGCTCAACGAGGTGCTCGCCGACCTGCGCTGAGCCCGATCGGGGTCTTCTGCTCGGTCGACCCGCAGTCGACGATGGGGGCCGAGTACCGACGGTCGCGCGGCTGCACGCTCGCGACCATCCTCGCGCGCGACCTCGACGAGTCGCGCACCGAGGTGACGGCCTTCAGCCTGTGGGAGAGCGCCGCCGAACTCCGTGCGTTCGCCGGCGACGACATCGCCGCGATGGACCTGTACCCCGAGGACGAGCGCTACCTCATCGGCGACTCCGAGCTGCGCCGCTTCGAGGTGGCGAGCCCGCCGAGCCGCTGACCGCGACCGGTCGCGTGCGCCGCCGTCAGCGGCGCACGCCGAGCCGGGACAGCACCCGGTCGGCGAGGACCTTGCCGCCCGTCTGGCAGGTGGGGCAGTACTCGAAGGTGCTGTCGGCGAAGATCACCTGGCGCACGGTGTCTCCGCACTCGGGGCACGCCTCGCCCTTGCGGCCGTGGACGCGCATCCCCTGCCGCTTCTCGCTCTTGAGCGACGACGCCTTGACCCCGTGCGCTCGCGCGACGGCGTCGCCGAGCACGTCGCGCAGCGCCGTGTAGAGCCGGTGCGCGTCCTCGGGCGGCATCGACGCCGGGTGGAACGGCGACATGCGGGCGACGTGCAGGATCTCGTCGGAGTAGGCGTTGCCGATCCCCGCGATGCGCTGCTGGTCGCGCAGCACGCCCTTGATCTGCGCTCGGCCGGCGTGCGCCAGGATCGTCGCGAAGCGCTCCTCGGTGAACGACGCGTCGAGCGGCTCCGGCCCGAGCGTCGCGATCGACAGCACCTGGTCGGGATGCGCGACGACGTGGATCGCGAGCCGCTTCTGCGTCGCCTGCTCCGTCACGTCGACGCCGTCGCCGCCGATCCCCTCGTCGCCCTCGGGGCGCTCGAGGATGAGCCGCGCCGCGAGCGGCCCCCTGCCCTTGCCGGCGGTGGGCGTCGGCGGCGCGTCGCGCCATCGGATCCAGCCGGAGCGAGCCAGGTGCAGCACGAGGTGCAGCCGGTGCGGGTCCTCGTCGCGCGCGACGTCGATGACGAGGTGCTTCCCGCGCCTGCCGACGCCGGTGATGACGCCGTCCTCGAGCGCGTCGATGGGCGGATCGAAGGTCTTGAGCGCCGCGACCTCGGCGATCTGCACGCGACGGATCGTGCGGCCGATCAGGCGCTCGCCGAGGTCGGCCGCCAGCGCCTCCACCTCGGGCAGCTCCGGCATGGGGTCATCCTGCCCGATGCCGGCGACATCCGCACGTGCGGCGGCGGTCAGTCCGGTCCGCGCAGGTCCGGCTCGGTCTTGGGGAACGTCGACTTCGCGGTCCGCTTCAGCGTAGAAGCGACGACGTGCTCACGCAGGTAGTCCCGGAGGTACGGCAGCGTGAACTCCACCTTCCCCCATCCGGCGCCGTCGATGAGGCCCGCGGTGATCAGGCGGTGGCGATACACCGACGCATACTTCGTCTCCACGCCCATGCGATTCGCGACGTCGCCCAGCCTCGACGGCCCCTCATCGTGAGCCATGGCGGCCAGGAACGTGCGATCCGTGGCGGACAGCCTGGTCAGAGACGGAGCGTGGATGTTGCTCCCCATGGTGCGATGTGCGCGACGCGCGGCGGCGCGCACTGCCGCTGGCGTGATCTCGTCCTCCTCCGGAGCCTCCGCCCAGGCGTACGAGCCGATGGCCTGCACCAGGAACGGATACCCGCGAGATGCGAGGGCGGCCTGCTCGAGCGCCTCGGCCTCGATCGTCCGTCCCGCCGTGGAGATCGGCTCTCGCAGCGCCCGCATCGTCTCGTCGAGCGTCAGCGAGTCGAGGTCGGTCAGCGTCGCGCGGCGGAGGAACGTGGTCCCCTTGTCCTGGAGCACCTCGTCGATGCCTCCCGGCAGACCGGCGCCGACGAACGCGACGTCGAACTCCGCCCGTTGCAGGTGCTGCAGGGCGATCGTCAGCGGCCTGATCTGATCCACGACGTCTCCGTGGATCTCGTCAAGCGTGATCAGCACTCCCACCCGCTGATCGGTCGCGATCCTGCAGAGCCGCGTCAGCTGGTCGCGGACGTCCTGCTCCGGCCGGTGCTCCTCCGCGATCTGCGTGCTGACAGAGACGCTCGAGATCCCACCGCCGAGGAGGTGCCGAGTGAGGCCCTCCGGGTCATGCTCCCGCAGAAGGCGTGGAAGGACCGTTCGCGTGAGGCTGTCGAGCAGATCGAGGCGTGCCGTCTCCGAGATGACGAACCACCCAGCGCCGCGCGCGGCATCCTCGATGGCGTTGAGCAGCACGGTCTTGCCGATTCCCCTCAGTCCTCGAACCAGACTGATGCGCTCGGGCACCCAAGCGCCGCTCGTGAACGTGTCCGCGAACCGCACGACGAGGTCGTCGCGGCCGGCCAGGACCGGCGGCGTGCGTCCGAAGCTCGGGCGGAAGGGGTTGTCGCTCACGCCGCCATCGTAGCTTTAGAGTCTTTAGAAAGTCACCCGCCTTTAGACCCTTTAGACGTCACGCCGCGGGCGCCCCAGGAGCAGGCGCCGATGAGTGCCTCAGTCGCCCTTCAGCCGCAGGAGCCGCGCCTGGCCCTCCTCGCGCATGTCGACGAGGTCTCCGCGGGCCGTCACGAAGTCGGTGAACGAACGGTGACCGAGCGACTTCTCGTTGAAGACCGGGTCCATCCGCTTCATCTGCTCCTTGACCACGTTGGCGTGCAGCCACTCGTCGTCGTTCTTCTGGTGCAGGATGCGCATCGCGCGCTCGAGGAGTCCGGTGGAGGCGTCGCCGCGCTGCGCGGCGGTCATCGCGACCTCGTCGGTCTCCGCGGCGACGGATGCGCTCGACGCGCGACGGCTGCGGCGGCCGCGCTTGGGCGTCTCCTCGGCGACCTGCTCGGCCTCGGCCGCGATCGTCTCCGCCTCGGCGGGGGTCGGCTCCGGCGCGTCGACCTCGGGCTCCGGCTCGTCCACCTGCACCGGCTCGATGCCGGGCAGCGCGTCGTAATCGGCGAACTCGTCGCACGCCGCGGCGAGCGACTTCGACGTCGACCCGGCGACGCCGATGCCGACCATGAAGCG
>JBAZPY010000262.1:0-3455 GCA_041645515.1 Agrococcus sp. | reverse complement strand
GGCCGACGAGACCGGCGCCACGTTGCGCTGGATCGAGGTCGACGACGACGGGGTGTGGACGACGGATGCGGCGCTCGCGGCGATCACGGAGCGCACGCGCGTCGTCGCGGTCGCGCACGTCTCGAACGTCACCGGCCTCGTCGCCCCCGTCGAGCAGCTGGTCGCGGCGGCACGCGCGGTCGGCGCGCTCGTGGTGCTCGACGCGTGCCAGTCGGTGCCGCACCGCCCGGTCGACCTGCACGCGCTGGGCGTCGACGCCGCCGCGTTCAGCGGCCACAAGATGCTCGGCCCCGGCGGCATCGGGGTGCTGTACCTCGCGGAGGCGCTCGGCGCCGCGCTGCCGCCCGCGCGCGTGGGCGGTTCGATGATCACCACCGTGACGATGACCGAGCGGGAGTTCCTGCCAGCGCCGCAGCGCTTCGAGGCCGGCACGCAGCCCGTCTCGGCGATCGTCGGCCTGGCGGCCGCCGTCGACTACCTCGAGGCGGTCGGCATGCCGGCCATCGAGGCGCACGAGCTCGCGCTCGGCGAGCGGCTCGCGGCGGGAGCCGCGTCGATCGAGGGCGTGCGGCTGGTCGGGCCGCGCCCGGGCGCCGAGCGCGCTGGGCTCGCGAGCGTCATCGTCGACGGGGTGCACGCCCACGACGTCGGCCAGGTGCTCGACGCGCAGGGCATCGCCGCGCGCGTGGGCCACCACTGCGCACAGCCGCTGCACCGCCGGCTCGGCGTCGCGGCGACGACCCGCGCATCCGCCTACCTCTACACGACCGAGGACGAGGTCGACCGGTTCCTCGACGCGCTCTCGGGCGTGCGCGCCTACTTCGGAGCCGGGCGGCGATGAGCCAGGCAGCGCGCGATCCGCTCGCCGGGCTCTACCAGGAGCTGATCCTCGAGCACGCGAAGCGCCGCGAGGGCGAGGGGGCCATCGAGCCCTTCGACGCCGAGCGGTTCTTGCGCAACCCGACCTGCGGCGACGAGATCCGGCTGCGCGTCCGCCTCCGGGAGGGTGCGGTGGATGCGCTCGGCTGGGAGGGGCAGGGCTGCTCGATCTCGCAGGCCTCAGCCTCGGTGCTCGCCGAGCAGGCGCCCGGGCTGTCGGTCGCCGACGCCCGGGAGCGCGTCGAGGCGATGCGAGCGCTGCTGCGCTCGCGCGGCGCCGAGGAGCCCGACGAGGAGCTGCTGGGAGACGCGGTCGCGTTCGCGGGCGTCGCCCGGTTCCCCATGCGCGTGAAGTGCGCCATGCTCGCGTGGGTCGCGCTCGAGGAGGCGCTCACCGAGCTCGACGCGCGCTGAGCCGCGCGAGCGCGGTTCGAGGGGGCATGCCTCCTGTGATGGGATGAGGGTTCCCCACCGGAGGTCAGATATGTCCAGCAGCACATCGGTCGGCGAGCGCATCGGGCGCGTCGCCGGCACGTGGTTCCCCCTCGTCGTCCTCGCGGCGGCCGCCATCGCCATCCTCGCGCCCCAGGTCTTCCTGCCGATCGGGCCGTGGATCAACACGCTGCTCGGCATCATCATGCTCGGCATGGGGCTCACGCTGCAGCCGGTCGACTTCACGGTCATCGCGAAGAAGCCGAAGGCGTTCATCGTCGGCGTCGTGGCGCAGTACGTCATCATGCCGCTCACCGCGATCGGCCTCGCGCTGGCCTTCCAGCTGCCGCCCGAGCTGCTCGTCGGCGTCGTGCTCGTGGGCGCCGCTCCCGGCGGCACCGCCTCCAACGTCATGGTCTACCTCGCCAAGGGCGACACCGCGCTCTCGGTCGCGATGACCACCGCGTCGACGATGCTCGCGCCCGTGCTGACGCCGCTGCTCGTGCTGTGGCTCGCCGGCTCCTACCTCCCCGTCGACGCGTGGGGCCTGTTCCAGTCGATCATCTTCATCGTGCTCATCCCGGTGATCGTCGGCGTGCTGCTGCGGATGCTGCTCCCGAAGGTCGTCAAGGCGATCCTGCCCTGGCTGCCGCTCGTCTCGGTGGTCGGCATCACGCTCGTCGTGCTGGCGGTCGTCGCGGGCTCCGCTGCGACGATCCTGTCGGTCGGGCTGCTCGTCGCGCTCGTCGTCATCCTGCACAACGGGATCGGCTACGGCCTCGGCTTCCTGGCTGCCAAGGCCGTCGGCCTCGACGAGAGCGCCCGCCGTGCGGTCGCGATCGAGGTGGGCATGCAGAACTCCGGTCTCGCCGCCGGCCTCGCGCGCACGCACTTCACGCCCGAGTCGGCGCTGCCCGCCGCGATCTTCTCGGTCTGGCACAACGTCTCGGGCTCGCTGCTCGCGTCGTACTGGTCGCGTCGCCCGCCGAAGGTCGCGCGCACCGTCGAGCCCGCGCTCGACGACCAGCCCGTCGCCAGCTGAGCGCCTCGACGCCCAGCGCTCGCCCCGTCGCTCGTGTGAGCGGCGGGGCGTAGCCTTGCCCGCAACCGACCGAGGGGGCTCGCGATGGCGCTGCGCTGGTATTCGAACGTGGTCGAGACGACGGACACCCGCCGGCTTGCCCGGTGGTGGGCGGAGGCGCTCGACTGGGACGTCATCTACGAGACGGACGACGAGGTTGTCGTCGTGCCCGAGTGGGCGATGGAGCTGAGCCGGCAGCTGGAGTTCCACCGCGTGCCGCCGGGCCTGGTCTTCGTGCGCGTCGACCATGAGAAGCAGTCGAAGAATCGCATCCACATGGACTTCGCGCCGCACTCGAGCGACGACCGCGACGCGGAGATCGCTCGGCTCGAGTCGCTCGGGGCGAAGCGCATCGACGTGGGCCAAGGGCCGGACGTGTCGTGGACGGTGCTCGCCGACATCGACGGCAACGAGTTCTGCGTGCTGTCGAGCCGGGACGACTAGCGATCATGAGCATGTATCCCGTGCTCTACCGACTCGGGATCCGTCCGTGGGAGCGGTACGCGGAGGCGTCGCGCCAGCACGTCGCCGCCCGGTTCGACGCAGAGATCGCCGAGCGGCCCGACCCGCCGGGGCGTGCGCTCGACCTCGGCTGCGGCCGCGGCATGCACACGCCGGCCCTCGCGGCTCGCGGCTGGGAGACCGTCGGTGTCGATCTGGTGCCGAGGGCGATCGACGAGGCGCGACGGCGAGACCGCGCATCGACCTACGCGGTCGGCGACGTCACGGCGCTGCCGGACAGCCTCGGCACGTTCGACCACTTCGTCGACATCGGCTGCTTCCAGGCTCTCGGCGCCCCCCAGCGGCGCGCTGCCGGCCGCAGCATCACGGCACACGCGCGCGCCGGAGCGACGCTGCTGATGCTCGCCTTCGGTCGCGCGTGGTTCAGCTTCGAGGGCGTCTCGCGTGCCGAGGTCGAGGAGGCGTTCGACGCCTGGGAGCTCCTGCGCGTCGAGCCCGCACCCACGGAGGGGCTCGGGTGGCCCCTCAGTCGCACTAGACCCTCGTGGTATCGCCTGCGGCTGCGGACCCGACCATCCGCGGCATGACGATGATGCGGATG
>JBAZPY010000261.1:0-3456 GCA_041645515.1 Agrococcus sp. | reverse complement strand
CCAGCGGCGTTCGCCGACGTCGTCTTCGCGCCCGAGGACTCGAGCGACGTCGCGGAGGCGGAGAGCGTGCGGCTCGTCATCGCCGGTCCTGAGCACCTGCACGACGGCAAGAGCTACGACTCGGCCGCGCATGCCTTCGCGAAGTCAATCGTCACGACGCGCGGAACCGCGCCCCGCCTGGCGACCAACACGATCGTGGTGCTCGCTCCTGCACAGGCTCGATGGCCCGACCTCGAACGGGCGGTGCGGAACTACCTCGCTTGGCACGCGATCAAGGAGGACCGCCGACTGCTCGACCTGACCCAGGGTCAGGTTGAGCTCGCGGATGCGCGCATCACGGCGATGAACACGACCGTCAAGCAGCGGATCAACGAGACGTGGGTGTGGGCGCTGCACCCGCAGCAGGCCGACGGTGCTCAGCCGCTCTCGATGTCGCAGAGCAAGGTGGACGGCGCGACCGACTCGATCGTGCGCACAGCCGGAGAACGGCTGCTCAAGCAGGACGTGGTGATCAACCACTTCTCGATGCAGGGGATCGCGATCGAGTTGCAGAACCACTTGCGCAGCCGCTGGAACTCCGGCCGCATCAGCGTGGGGGAGCTGTGGGAGTTCCACACGCGATACCCGTACCTCGCGCGCCTGCGTGACAAGCAGGTGCTGCTGGATGCGGTGCGGTCGGCGATGACCGACCCCGCGTGGGAGCAGCTGGGCTTCGCGCTCGCGGACGGCTACGACGAAGCGACGGGTGACTTCGTAGGGCTTCGCCTGCCGATCGAGGACCCGGGCGGCCCTGTGACGGACGCGACACTGCTGGTGTCGCCACCGCTCGCTCGGGCACAGCGCGAGCGTGAGGCGGCTGCCGCGGCGGCCGCAGAACCGACGGAGGACCGCGATATCGGTGCGGCAGATGCGTCGGGGTCTGCGCGACTAGCGTCGGGGCCAGCGCCGGCCGCGCCCGCGAGCATCCCCAACGCCAAGTACAGCGGCATCCTTGACCTGCAGCCCCACGGGAACCTGCGCGACCAGGTCGTAACGCTGGTCGAAGAGCTGCTCGAGCATATTCAGGCAGCCGAGCCTGACACCTTCGAGATCCAGGTCACTGTCGACGCGGGTAAGCGGCAGGGGTTCCCGGAGTCGACTGTGCGGGTGGTGCGCGAGAACGGCATGCAGCTCGGTCTCTCGCGAAGTCGCTTCGAGGATCTCTGATGTCCGGTCCTCGTGTCGTCGCGTCGAAGAGCCTTGCGCCCGACGCGTCGATCGTCGAGGCCGTCGGTCTGCACCACAGCGTCGAATCGGCGCTGGCGGACCTCATCGACAACAGCATCGACGCCGGGGCTCGCCACGTACGCGTCCGATTCCTGCAGCGCGATTCGATCGTGACCGGGCTTCAGCTGATCGACGACGGCAGTGGCATGGACTCGCAGACCATCGACGGCGCGATGACGTACGCGCGCAAGCGCGACTACGCGCAGGCCGACCTCGGCCACTTCGGGCTTGGGCTGAAGGCGGCGTCGCTCAGCCAGGCCGACGAGCTTCGGGTGTTCTCTCGCGCCCTCGGCGCGCCCACCGTCGGCAGGGCCATCCGCGCGCAAGACCGCACGCGGGTGCTGGAGCTCGACCCGGAGGACGCCGCGGATGCCCTCGAGAGCGCCCGAGTCGACTTCGTGCTCGACAGTGGCACGGTCGTCGAATGGGCCGAGCCTCGCTCGTTCCTTGCGGGTGCCGACGCCGAGGACCACTCCAAGTGGCTTGAGCGTGTCATCGCGCTCGTGCTCGATCACCTCGGGCTCGTGTTCCACCGGCTCATCGCCGATGGTCGCGTGGCGATCGGTCTGGACGTCTTCGACCTGGGGCTCGGCATGGCGGGGGTGCCTCGCCGCGTCGCCGCGATCGATCCGTTCGGCTACGCACGTGCAGGAACGGTCGAGCCCCGAGAGCTGCGGCTCGAGCTGGACGGCGAGGTCTCCGTCGGCACCGCGCACGTCTGGCCGTCCGGGCAGACAGGCGTGCGAGAGTTCAGGCTCGGAGGACGCCCGGGCGCCGGTGCGCAGGGATTCTACTTTTACCGCCGGGATCGACTGCTGCAGGCCGGCGGCTGGAACTCGGTGGTGCTGGACGCCGCTGAGCGCGAGCTCGCGAGGGTGGCCATCGACCTCGAAGGGCCGATCGCGCGCCACGTGACGATCAACCCGGAAAAGTCCGGCTTGGAGCTCGACGCAACGCTCAAGCAGGCGCTGCGAAGCGCGGCCGTCGGGTCGACCGATCTCGAGGGCTACCTCGACGATGCGGAACGGATCCGGCAGGAAGCGCGCACGTACACGCGCAGGCCCGTCACGCTCGTCGAGCCTGGCCGAGGTTTCAGCGCCGAGGTCAGGAATGCCTTCGAGGCGAGCGTCGAGAAGTCTGAAGCGGATGCGATCAACATAAGGTGGCAGGTCGAGTTCACCGACAGCCCGCTCAAGGTCGACCTCGAGCAGCGCACCATCTGGCTCAATGCCCAATACCGCGACGTCATAGTCGGGCGGCGCAGTCAGGACGCTGACGACGCGCCGTTGGTCAAGACACTGCTGCTTATCGCCTTCTCGCGATACTTCGAGGGGTCGCAGCTCGGCCCTCGGCAACGGGCCGAGATACAAGCATGGGAGCAGTTGCTGACCGCTGCGCTCAGAGACGAGATCGGCCAGGAAAGCCGGAGACTAGGAGAGTCATGACCGAGATCGAGACGCCGGAACGGATGGATCCGGGGATTGTCGAGAGCTACTTCCGGTTAGGCTTCCCGGCCCGGTTCAAGCTGCTCGAAGAACCCGATGCAGTTATGACGATCGATCCGACCCGTGATGAAGTGCGACTGGAGACACCCGCTCGGGGCTCAGAGCCGGACGTCACTGCCTACGAGCACCTCGCGCTCGAGGTCGTCGACCGGGCGGACGGGCCATGGTTCGAGCTGCGGGTCGACGCATCCGACTCGCGCTACGAGGCCTACGTCCTGGTCGTCTCCGTCGTCGACCAGCTCCGCTCGGGCGCGTCGGTGCGCCATGCGGTCTCCGAGGCTCTGGCCGCGCTGCGCGACCTGCTGAAGAGCAGGAAAACCATGACCGATGAGAAGGTCGCCGGATTGATCGGGGAGTTGCTGGTCTTGGAGCATCTTCTCGAGACGCTCGGAGAGGCACCCGCGCTGCAGGGTTGGCTGGGGCCGCTCGCAGAGGAGCACGACTTCGGCCTCCCTGAGTACGACGTCGAGGTCAAGACGACGAAGTCAGAATCGCGGGTGCACGTCATCGGGACCGAGCACCAGCTGGAGCCGGCGCCCGATCGACCGCTTTATCTCCTTTCGGTGCAGATCACGCGCGCGGGCGCGGCTGACGATGCATTCTCGCTGACCGAGTTGATCGCGAGGATCCGCGGCCGCCTGCTCTCCGGGCTGCGGACGTTCGACCGTGCGCTCGAGAGCGTGGG
>JBAZPY010000260.1:0-3457 GCA_041645515.1 Agrococcus sp. | reverse complement strand
ACAACACGTCGAACTCCTTCCGCGTCAGATGCGCCTCCTCGTTCCCCCGCCGGACGAGACGGTGCTCGAAATCGATCTCCACCCCGTGCGCGCGCAACACCGTCGGCCGCGAGGTCGCCTCGCCGCGCCCCCGCAACGCCACCCGCAACCGTGCGAGCAACTCCTCGGTATCGAACGGCTTGGTCACATAATCCTCGGCCCCGAGATCGAGCGCAGCCACCTTCTGGTCGGTCGCCTCGCGCGCGGACACGACCAGAATAATCGGATCGCCGAGCTTCTTCAGCAGCGGCACCAGTTCCAGCCCGTCGCGGTCCGGCAACCCCAGGTCGAGCAGCACCGCGGTCAACGGCCGGCTCCCCGCAACCCGCAAAGCCTCCCGCGCGTCGACCGCCTCCTCGACGCCGTATCCCGCACGCTCCAGCGTGTTCTTCAACAACCGCCGGATGTGCAGTTCGTCGTCGACGATCAGGACCGTCTGCGCGCTCATAGATTCGCTCCGTCGGTGTCGCGGACGAGCAGGGCCACGGGAAAGCACAGGCTGAACTGCGCGCCCGTCAGGTCTTCGCGGTTGCTGGCTTCGACGCTCATCCCCATCGCTTCGGCGAACGCCTTGACGATCGCAAGCCCAAGTCCCGTCCCGCCGATCGCACGGTCGGATCCTTCGAGGCGGCGGAACGTCTCGAACACCTCCTTCTCGCGGCCCGGTGGCAGGCCGGGTCCTTGGTCGATCACCGACAGCCGGAGCATGCCGAAGCGGTGTTCCGCACGGACGACGATCGGCGTGCCCGGATCGGCATAGCGCCCCGCATTGTCGAGCAGGTTGAGCAGGCAATGGTGAAGCAGTTGCGGATCGACGCGGACCAGAGGCAGGTTCGGCGCCACATCAAGCTCGATCGCATGGCCTTCGAGCACGCGCTTCGTGTCATGCACCGCGCCCGCGACCGCGTCGGTCAGGTCGGTCGGCTCCAGCCGCAACCGCAGCGCCCCCGCCTCGACCCGCGCCATGTCGAGCAGATTACCGACGAACCGGTTGAGCCGCGCCGCCTCGCTCTCGATCGTCGCGATCAGCTCGGGCGTGACGCCGCGGTGCAGCTCCGCCGCCGCCGCCATCACCGACGTCAGCGGCGTACGCAGATCATGGCTGACCGACGACAGCAACGCGGCCCGCAACCGATCGCGCTCGCGCACCGCATCGACATCGCGCATCTCGACCTCCAGCCGCGCGCGTTCGAGCACCAGCGACGCCTGGTCGACCAGGCTCATCAGCAGCGGCAACTGGTCCGATCGCACCGGATCGCCGCCTGCCTCACGCGCGAGCCCGAGCACCGCCAGCGTCCGCTCGCCCGAGCGCAGCGGCTGAAAGAACCACTCCGATGCCGCCAGCGTGCCCGACCCGCGCCCGGCCGGCGCGCCGGTATCATAGGCCCATTGCGCGGCGGCCATCTCCATCGTCTCGAGCCGGTAGTCCGCACCGTTCGCCGCCTGCACCGCAAGGCCGGGGTCCTCCGCGACGAGGATCACCGCACGCACGCCGAACAACCGCCCGATCTCCTCGCAGATCGCGCGGGCCAGCGCGACGGGCTCGTTGAGCGAGGTCAATTGGCGCAGGAAGCCGGCGAGCGCAGCGTTGGTGCGCGCGCTGGCGGCGGCGATATCGGCCTGCGCGCGGACCCGCGACGTGAGCTGGCTCGTCACGAAAGCGATGCCGAGCAGCACGAGGATCGAGATGACGTTCTCGGGATTGTTGATCGTCAGCGTACCGGTCGGCGGCAGGAAGAAGAAGTTGTATGCGATCGACGAGGCGATCCCGGCGAACAGACCGGTGCGCAGGCCGAACAAACTCGCCGCGGCCATCACCGGCAGCAGGTACAGCAGCGCGACGTTGCCGAGGTTGAGAATGTGGAACAGCGCGCTCGCCACGCCGGTGACGCCCGCGACCATCGCCGTCGTCCAGGCATAGCCCGCCTTGCTGCCCCAATCGCCGGCGCGTTTCCTGCCGGTCGGCGCCGCGGTTCCCGCCTCCATCGGCAGGACATGGACCGCGATCCCCGGCGTCTCGCGGACGATCCGGTCCACGACCGAGCCGTGGCGGAGTTCGAACCAGCGCGAGCGGGCCGACTTGCCGACCACGAGCTGCGTCGCGCGCGCTTCGGTTGTGAAGGTCTTCAGGCCGTCGACCACCGATGTCGCGGGTACGGTAGCGACGTCGCCACCGAGTTGAGTCGCGAGGTTGAAGACGGCGGCGAGCTGGCGGTGCTCGGGCTCGCCGAAAGTCTGCGCGCGCGGCGTCTCGATATACACCGCGGTCCACGGCGCGTGCATCGCGTCGGCGATCCGCTTGGTGGCGCGGACGAGGCCGAGTGCGCCGGGCAGTTCGCTGATCGCGACGACGATCCGCTCGCCGCCCGCCCAGGTACCGCCGACGCCGAGTGCGCGGACGTGTTCGAGCATCTGCGCGTCGACGGCTTGAGCAGCACGGCGGAGTGCGAGTTCGCGCAGCGCCGAGAGGTTCGACTTGGAGAAGAAATGCGAGAGGGCTCGGGTCGCCTCTTGGGGGAGGTACACTTTCCCCGCCTTCAGCCGCTCGATCAGTTCGTCGGGCGGGATGTCGACGACTTCGATCTCGGCGGCCTCGATGATGCTGTCGGGGACGGTCTCGCGGACGCGGACGCGGGTGAACGAGGCGACGACGTCGTTGAGGCTCTCGATGTGCTGGATGTTGATCGTCGAATAGACGTCGATGCCGGCCGCGAGCAGTTCCTCGACGTCCTGGTAGCGTTTGGGGTGGCGGCTGCCGGGCGCGTTGGTGTGGGCGAGTTCGTCGACGAGCACGAGCGTGGGGGCGCGTTCGAGGACCGCGTCGAGGTCCATCTCGTCGAGCGTGCGACCTTCGTAGGGGATCGCTTTGCGCGGGACGATCTCGTGGCCCCGCGTGAGCGCTTCGGTTTCGACGCGGCCGTGCGTCTCGACCACGCCGATAACGATGTCGACACCGGCGCGGCGACGCTCGGCGCCTTCGGAGAGCATCTCGTAAGTCTTGCCGACACCGGGGGCGGCGCCAAGGAAGATCTTCAGACGGCCGCGACCCTCCTGCGACGCCTGTCGCAGAAGGGCCTCGGGGGATGGTCGTCCGTCGTCGTTCAACGTGCGCCCGTCGCGGGTCGTCCGGTTGCATCGAGAGCGCGGTTGAGCGCGAGCACGTTCACGCGTGGTTCGCCGAGGATACCGAACAGCGGACCGTCGACGTTAGCCGTCACCAGACCGCGGACCGTGTCGGCGGACAGGCCGCGGATGCGCGCGACGCGGGCGACCTGGGCGTAGGCAGAGGCTGGCGACAGATCGGGGTCGAGACCCGAACCCGAGGCGGTGGCGAGATCGGCCGGCAGCGGCCCGGTCACGCCTTCCGCGCGGCGCTTGGCGACGTCGGCCTTGGTGCGATCGACGAGCGCCTGGCTGG
>JBAZPY010000259.1:0-3458 GCA_041645515.1 Agrococcus sp. | reverse complement strand
TGGTCGATCGCCTGGAGCGGATGCGGCTGCGAGCTCTGCGAGCGGCTCGCGGCGTTCCTCGGCTCGGCGTCGGAGACGACGCTCGAGTGGCCCATCGCGCAGGCGCGCCGACAGCACGTGCACCGTGCGATCGACGACGCCGGCCTGCCCGTGCGGCACGTCACGCGGCGCACGGGCAGCCCCTACACGCTGGTGCTGACGAAGACGCGCGACCTGTTCGAGGGGGAGACGGATGCGCGGGCGCGCGCGAGCGCGGACCTCGCGTGGGTGCACGAGACGTTCGCGGGCCCGGGAGGGTGACGCCCCGCCACTGTCAGCGGAGCCGGTCGTACCCGAGCAGGCCGCCGGTCCGGGACGGGCGAAGGGCTGGGGCGGCCTCGCGATCACCCGCCGCCGCGCCTGCCTTCACGTCAGAGGCTCAGGTCGCTGCGGGTCTCCAGCGCGTCGACGAACCGAAGGGCAGCGTCTCTTGCGCCAGCATCGACGTAGTACGCGATGGCGCCGTCGATGTCTTGGTCAGCGCGCCTGGTCGTCACGGCGCGGCGGAGCGTCACGAAGCGTCGTCATCTGCGTTGCGAATACGCTCGCGCAACTGTTCGAAGTGCGCCGCATCCAGATCGGAGCCCGACCCGGAGGTCATGCCCTCGATCACGAGAGCACGCAGGCGGGCTCGGGCCTGCTCGCGCCGGATCAGATCGCGTACGAACTCACTGCTTGTGCCGTAGCCGCGCTCGCTCACCTGCGCCTCAACGAACTTCTTGAGCGGATCGGGAAGCGACACGTTCATCGTTGCCATGCCGCCACCGCTCTGGGACGCGCTCGGCGACCTGGCGGCGATCCGCGCGGCCTCAGGCTGAACGGATGCGCGGGCGCGCGCGGGCGCGGATCTCGCGTGGGCGCGCGACGCGTTCGCGCGACCGGGAAGGTGACGCCCCGCTGCCGTCAGTCGAGCCCGCCGTGCTCGAGCTGGTCGACGAGCCTGGCGAAGAGCACGATGCCGCGCGCGAAGGCCTCGCGCAGCGCGGGGTCGACGGCGACGGCGCCCCGCTCGTCGAGCTCGAGCATGCCGACGCCACGCAGCTCGTCCAGGATCCGCATCACCTGCGGCACGATGATGGCCGCAGCGAGGTAGTCGGGCACCTCGGGGTCGCCGACGTCGGCGGCGGCCCGCGGCGCGATCGCCGGCAGCACGCGTCGGATCGCCTCGGCGGCGACCTCGTCCTCGAAGCCTCCCCAGCCGCTGTCGGCGAGGCGGTGCGCGAATGCCATCGCGACGAGGTTCTGGCGCAGGTCGAGCGATGCGGCTGCGCCGTTCGCGTCGTCGGCGTGGGGGGCCGCCTGCCCGTCGGGCCCGCGCCACACGGCGGCGCTCGGCCCGGGCCGCACTCGCGTCACGGTCAGCTCGATCAGCCCCGCATCGCGCAGCGCCGCCCACCAGGCGCTCAGCAGCGGCAGCTCCCACAGCGACGTCACCCGGAGCGGCCTGCCCGCCTCGCGGTCGGCGAGCGTCGAGCGCTTCGCGGCACCGACCGCGGCGATGCCCAGCATGGCGGCGACAGGTTCGATGTCGGCGCGCCGCAGGCCGCCGGTTCCCGTGATGCTGCGGCCGGTGCCCACCCACTCGAGCAGGCCGTCGACGGCGGCGACCAGACGCATCCGCCCGAATGCCGCCAGTCGGTCGCCGACGCTGACGCGGCCCGCCGTCGCGGTCGCCTCCGCCAGTGCCGCGGGGATATCGGCGTCGATCAGGTCGAACGGATGCGCGGGCTCGTCGGGCTCGTCATCGACGCCGATCTCGTGGTCGGCCCGCGCCCAGGGCAGGGGGTCGTCGTCGGTGTCGATGCGGAAGTGCACGTAGTCGTGGAGGACCTCGAGCACGGCAGCCCGCGCCTCGGCGCCGACGGCGTCGCTCGCATCTTCGATGGCGAAGTACATGTCGACGACCGTGTCGGGGTCGTCGAAGTCGTCGCCCTGCTCCCGCCCCGTGGCCAGCAGCCGCTCGAGGAACGCGGCTTCGCCCGCCGCCTCGGCGCTCGTGAGATCCGGGTAGCCACGCAGCCAGGCGTGGAAGTCGCGCACGAGCGAGGCGTCGCGCTTCGCCGCCAGCGCGTCGCCGGCCGACGCGTGCGCCTTGCGGAAGGCGGCCCCCGCTGCCGCTGCGGGTGCGCCGAACGCCGCACCCGAGCCGGCGGCGGGTGCGCTGCCGCCGGGCAGCACGCGTTCGGCGAGCCGGGGCACGGTGGTGTCCTCGCGCTTCGCACGTGCGACGACCGACGCGGCGACCGCGAGGCATCCGCCCTGGAACAGGGCGAGCCCGCCGTGCCGCAGAGTGAGCGGGCCGAGCGAGTCGAACGCGCGACCCTTGCCGGCCAGCGCGAGCACGTCCTTCGCGGCGTCGCGAACGACGCGCGGGGCGGCCGGCACGCGCGCCGCGCGGAGCGCGCTGCGGGCTGCCGGGTCGCGGCTCCACTCGTCGAGCGTGGCGAGGCTGACGCCGATCACGTGCGAGATGGCGGGGCGATCGCCGTCGGGCTCGGGCTGGATCGCCTCGAGGAGCGTCGCGGCGCGCTCGACGTCGCCGGCGTCGACGGCCGTGGCGTAGGCGCGCAGCAGTGCGAGCGCTCCCGCGCGGTGCGCGCCGACGGGCGTGAAGAGCAGCAGGTTGTGCTGCTCGGTGGCGCGGTCGAGCGCCGCCTGGAAGCCGTCGGCGTCGGTATCGATGTCATCGATGTCGATGCCCTCGGCAGCCAGCAGCGGAGCGAGCTCCTGCATCATCTGCGCCGCGAGGCCCGGCTGGTGCACGATGCCGAGGCGCTGCATCTGCGCGCGCACCTCGGGGTCGTCGAAGGGATCTGGCACGACTCCTAGGCTACGCAGTCGTCGACCCGGTCGCGGCGGGATACCGGCGTCGCCTGCAGGTCGCGTACGCGTTGACCCGGCTGGATGCCGCTCGGAGCGGCGATCAGCGCCCTCGCGGGTACGCGAGCATCGCGGCGCCGCCGAGCACCCAGACCGCGCCCGACCCCGCGAGCAGCAGCAGCGGCTCGACGCCGGCGAGCGCGCCGGCGAGCGCGGTGCCGCCGGCCGCCGCCGCGGTGCGCAGTGCCGCACCGACCGTGAAGACCTGCGCGACGACATCCTCGGGGCTGTCGGCGCGGCGCAGCATGAGCATCGCGGCCGTCGGTGCCGCGGTGCAGAGGCCCGACAGGGCGACGAATGCGATCGTCCAGCCGATGCCGAAGCCCAGCGCCGCCGCGAGCGTCGCGAGCCCGGTGAGCGCGTAGCCGATGCCCATCGTCGCGTGCACCGAGAGGGTCTGCCGGCGCAGCGGTTCGAGCGCCGCGCCGATGAGCGCGCCGACGGCGAAGCCGGCCACGATGAGGGCGCTGATCGCGGCGTCGCCGGTCGCGGCGAGGGCGATGCCGATCGCCGCGATCGGCATGATGCCGCGCCCGAAC
>JBAZPY010000258.1:0-3458 GCA_041645515.1 Agrococcus sp. | reverse complement strand
AGGGCCGCGTCGCGGCCCGTGTCTCGGGTGCGGTGAGCGACACGAGCATCCTGTCGACCCTCTTGCGCGAGGAGCTCGAGCGGTGAGTGTCGAGCTCGTCCGGGCCCTCGGCTTCGACCCCGGCGCGGCGGTGCTGAGTGGCGAGCTGCTGGTCTCGGTGCCGATCGCGCTGCTCGCGGGGCTGGTCTCGTTCGCCAGCCCCTGCATCCTGCCGCTCATCCCCGGCTATCTCGGGCTGATGGGATCGCTGATCGGAGAGCAGGGCGGACGCGCTCGGCTCGTCGGCGGCGTGGCGCTGTTCGTCGCCGGCTTCACGGCGGTCTTCGTCCTCGGCACCGCGCTCGTGGGAGTCGTCAGCTCCTTCCTGCTCGCGTGGTCCTCGCTGCTCGTGCGGATCCTCGGCGTGGCGATGATCCTGCTCGGACTGGTGTTCGTGGGGCAGTTCGGGATGCTGCAGCGCGTCTGGAAGCCGCAGCAGCTGAAGTCGGGCGGCATGTGGGCCGCACCGCTGGTCGGGGTGATCTTCGCTCTCGGCTGGACCCCGTGCTCGGGCCCGACGCTCGCGGCCATCAGCGCGCTGACTGTGACGACCGGCAGCGCCGGGCAGGGGGCGATCCTCGGGCTCGCCTACGCCTTGGGCCTCGGGATCCCGTTCCTGCTCCTCGCGGCGGGGCTCGGCTGGATGGGGTCCGCGATGGGGTGGATGCGGCGTCACGTCCGTGCAATCAACATCAGCGGCGGGATCACGATGATGGCCATCGGCGTGCTGATGGTGACCGGCGTCTGGGACGCCATCATGAACGAGATGCAGGGGTGGATCGCGTCGTATGTCACGATTCTCTGAATCCGACCCTCTGCGCCCGGGCGACCACGTCGACGGGCGTGAGCCGGCTGCGCGGGCGGCCGGCGGTCCGAAGCTCGGCGTCGCAGGCTGGGCTCGCTTCATGTGGCGCCAGCTCACCTCCATGCGCACCGCCATCGTCCTGCTGCTGCTGCTCGCCGTCGCCGCGATCCCCGGCAGCCTCGTGCCGCAGCGCTCCTCCGACCCCAACGGCGTCATCCAGGTGCGGGAGAGCAACCCGGACCTGGTCTGGCTCTACGACGCGCTCTCGCTCCACGACGTCTACTCGAGCCCGTGGTTCTCGGCGATCTACATCCTGCTGTTCACGTCGCTCGTCGGATGCGTCATCCCGCGGCTCGCGCACCACTGGAAGGCCATGCGGGCGCTCCCGCCGCGCACCCCTGCGCGACTGTCGCGGCTCGTCGGGTTCCAGACCGTCGCGGGCGACGCATCCGACCTCGACCGCGCCGAGCGGGTGCTGCGCCGGCTCGGGTACCGCACGACCCGCTACGGCGACTCCGTGTCGGCCGAGCGCGGCTACCTGCGCGAGACCGGCAACCTGCTCTTCCACATCTCGCTGCTGGCGATGATCCTGATCGTCGGGATCGGATCGGGCTTCGGCTACTCCGGGCAGCGGCTGCTCGTCGAGGGCCGCGGCTTCGCGAACACGCTCTCGAGCTACGACACATTCACTCCCGGTCAATGGTCCGACGATGGCGCGCTCGAGCCGTTCTCCGTGCGCCTCGACGACCTGGAGGTGGTGTACGAGGTCGAGAACCGCAACGCGATGGGCGCTCCGCTGGACTTCACCGCCTACGTCACGATCGACGAGCCGACCGGGGAGCGTGCAGCGCAGATCAAGGTCAACGAGCCACTCGACGTGATGGGAGCCGACCT
Source organism: Agrococcus sp. (assembly GCA_041645515.1). Classification (GTDB taxonomy): domain Bacteria; phylum Actinomycetota; class Actinomycetes; order Actinomycetales; family Microbacteriaceae; genus Agrococcus. The sequence goes on along the minus strand of JBAZPY010000258.1, from coordinate 1,720 downwards.
CTACCTCATCTCCAACGGGTACGCCCCTCGCGTCTCGGTGCGCGACCCCGACGGCAACGTCGTCTACGACGAGTACACGCCGTTCCTCGCGCAGGACGACATGATGACGAGCCTCGGCGTGATGAAGCTGCCAGACGGACTCCCCGAGCAGCTGGGCCTGCGGGGCTTCTTCTACCCCACGGCCGTGCAGCTCGAGACGGGAGCGCTCGCATCCGGATACACCGACCTGCTCAATCCGGTGCTCTCCCTGCAGGCGTTCACGGGTGACCTCGGACTCGACGCAGGAATCCCGCGCTCGGTCTATGCGCTGGACACCGACGGCCTGACGCAGGTCGCCGGCGGCGACGCGGCCACGGATGCGCTCACGCTCGCGCTCGGCGAGTCGGTCGAGCTCCCCGGCGGGCTCGGCACCCTCAGCTTCGACGACGTCGTGCGCTACGGCGTCATCGAGGTGCACCTCGACTACACGCAGACGGCGGTCTTCTGGACCACCCTCGTGCTGGTCGCCTCGCTGCTCGCCTCCCTGCTCATCCCCCGCCGACGCCTCTGGGTGAAGGCGACCGCGGCGGGGCTCGAGCTCGCCGGCCTCGCCCGCGGAGAGGACCCGACGCTCGAGCGCGCGGTCGACGACCTCGCGAGGCGCCTTGATGCGCGGGGGGCGCCCACGCGCCGCCCGCCCCGAGAAAGGACCCCACGATGACCACGGATCAATGGGATGCGGCTGCACTGCTCGCCGTGTATTCAGCAATGGCGATCTACACGCTCGCCTTCGTCGCCTTCGCGATCGATATCGCGAAGCGCTCAGCGGTCAGGACCGCACCTGCGAGAGAGCTCGTCAGTGTCGGCGCGGGCGCCCCGACGAGCGGGAGCGCGGAGGCACCGAGCGGCCCGGCCGGAGCCGGTCGCGGCGCTCGGATCGGCTTCGTGCTCACCATCCTCGGGTGGGCGGTCCAGGTGCTGGGGACGGTGCTCCGCGGCGTCGCCGCCGGCCGGGTGCCGTGGGCGAACATGTACGAGTTCGCACTGACCGGCGTCGCCATCATCGTCGGCGTCTTCATCCTCTCCCGGCTATGGCGAGACCTCACGTTCCTCGGGGTGTTCATCACGGGCCTCGCGATCCTCTTCCTCGGCACCGCCACGGTCAACTTCTACATCCCACCCACGCCCCTGCCCCCGGCGCTCCAGACCTATTGGCTCGTCATCCATGTCTTCGTCGCCACGCTCGCGGCCGGCTTCTTCGCGCTGGGCTCGAGCCTGAGCATCTTGCAGCTGGTCAAGGAACGGCGCACGAACGGCTTCCTGCGGTCGCTGCCGAGCACGGAGCAGCTCGAGGACCTCGCCTACCGAGTCGGTGTGATCGGCTTCATCTTCTGGACGTTCACGCTCATCGCCGGCGCCATCTGGGCCGAGGCCGCGTGGGGACGCTACTGGGGCTGGGACACGAAGGAGGTCTGGACCTTCATCATCTGGGTGCTCTACGCCGGCTACATCCACGCCCGCGCGACGCGCGGCTGGCGCGGCTCGCGCTCCGCTTGGCTGCAGCTCGTCGGCTTCGCCGCGGTCATCTTCAACTTCACCGTCGTCAACCTCTTCTTCAAGGGACTTCACGCATACTCCGGGCTGGTCAACAACTCGCCCACCGCCGATGATGCTCCGATGCAGCTGGTGGTGGCGTGGGGCACGGCCGCGGCGCGGTACGCGATGCCGACCCTGTCGTAGC
>JBAZPY010000257.1:0-3463 GCA_041645515.1 Agrococcus sp. | reverse complement strand
CGGCGCCCGCGATGCCGCCGGTCAGCGCGCCCCCGATCGGGAGCGCGATAGCGAGCACCGTCTGCACGACCCGCCCGAGCATCAGGCTGCGCCCGGTCACCGCGCCGCGCGCGACCATGTACGCCGTGTGCCCCATGAAGTTGGCCGCCACGAAGATGGCCGTCGGGACGGCGTAGGGCGTCAGCTCCGACAGCGTCCCCAGCTGCAGAGACATCGCCTCGATCAGCTGCAGGGCGACCCAGGCGCCAGCGCCGAAGACGAACGATCCCAGCGCGACGAGCGCCCACAGGGGCATCGTCATCCGCGTCTGCACGATCAGCGGCCGCAAGGGGTTGAGCACCAGCCGGACGGGCGCCGCGACGTTCGAGACGCCGCGGTAGATCCCGAGCGCCGAGAGTCCGGCGAAGCCTCCGATGACGTACGGCGTGCCGATCGCGCCGAGGTCCATGAGCAGCGAGTCTGCGAGGAACCCCTTGATGCGGTGCCAGCGCGACCGCATCCAGCTGGCGACAGACCGAGGAGCCACCGACGTCGGCAGCGGATGCGCGAGCGATGAGGCGATCGACGCAGCGGCCCAGAGACCGAAGACGCCGAGCAGATCGAGACCGCCGAGCGTCACCGCGACGCCCGCCCCCGTCACGACGACCAGCAACGAGTACGCGTCGCCCCGCAGCACCGGACCGAGGTCACGACCGGCCATGCACCGGTACCGATGGCCCGAGCGCAGGAGACCCGCGGCGGCCGCAGTGGCCGACAGGAGCCCGACGACGGGCTGCAGCGTCAGAGCGAACGCGACCACGCCGGCCACGAGCGCGCACGCGAGCGCCAGCCAGCTGAGCACCGCGTCGAACTCCCGTCGCAGCCTGCGCCCGCCTCCCGTGCCGCGGCTCAGCAGCCACGGGTCGAGCAGCACCGAGAGGGTGACCGAGTGCCCGAGCGCGGCAGCGAGGTAGACGAGCGAGAAGGCGCCGAAGTCTCGTGACTGCAGCGTCATCATCGCCACGAGCTGCATCCCGAGGGTCGCGCAGGCCTGCATCAAGGTGCTGGCGAGCAGCTTGCGCTTCATCGCGACGTCAGAGCGAGTCCGCGGGAAGCGTGCCGCCGCGGGGCGAGGCCGGCGCCGGCGAGAAGGCGAGAAGCGCGCATCCCTGTTCCTCTGCTCTGATGAGGGCGACGCTATCAACCGCGACGGCTGCCGCGATGCCACGCAGCCCGAGCACCACTGAAGCGACCCTCAGTGTTGCGCAAGGCGGGGTCCTGCCCGCCCGTGCTGACGGCGCGCGATCGCACGCTCGCCTGCCTGGACGATCTACGCGGCGCGGCCCGCGTGCTCGAGCCGGCGGTAGGCGCGGAACCACTCGACGAAGCGCGCGACCCCGTCGGTGACCGCCGTCTGCGGCACTGCCCCGACCAGGTCGCGCAGCAGGCCCGGGTCCGCCCCGGTCTCGACGACATCCCCCGCCTGCATCGGCAGGAGCTGCTTGCGGACAGGAGCGCCCACCGCGGCCTCGATGGCCGTGACGAAGTCCATCAGCTCGACACTGCTGCCGCCCGCGATGTTGACGATGCGGAACGGCGCGACGGGGCTGAGCGAGTCGCGCTCCGACACCGGCATCCCGCGCTCCGGCACCCGGGTCGACAGGCTCACCACCGCCGCCACGAGGTCGTCGACGTACGTGAAGTCGCGGCGCATGCGCCCGTAGCCGTAGATCGGGATCGGCTCGCCGGCGAACGCCGCCTCCACGAACTTGAAGATCGCCATGTCGGGCCGACCCCACGGGCCGTAGACGGTGAAGAAGCGGAAGATGGTCGTGGGCAGCTGGTGCAGGTGCGCGGCGGCGTGGGCCAGCGCCTCGGTGCCGATCTTCGTGGCCGCGTAGAGCGAGACCGGCGACTGGGTCGCATCGCGCTCGCGGGACGGCAGCGCGACGTTCCCCCCGTACGCGGACGAGGTCGAAGCCAGCATCACGTGGCTCGGCGCCACCAGCTTGCACGCCTCGAGCACATTGAACGTGCCGATCAGGTTGGAGGAGATGTACGCGCCCGGGTTCTCGATGCTGTACCGGACGCCCGCTTGCGCCGCGAGGTGCAGCACGACATCCGGTCGGAACGCGGTCATCTCGTCGTTCAGCCGGGGTGCGTCCTCGAGCCGCGCCTCGACGTGCCGGAACCTCGCGTACGGGGTGAGCAGCTCGAGCCTCGCGCGCTTCAGAGCGATGTCGTAGTACGACGTCATGCCGTCGACACCGAGCACCTCATGCTCGAGGTCGAGGAACGCGCGCGCCAGGTGCGAGCCGATGAAGCCTGCGTGGCCGGTGATCATGATGCGTGCCATCGAGCAGTCCTTCCGTGGAGTGCGAAGACGACGCGTCGGGCCGAGCGCGCGTCGATCAGGGCGTCGACGTCGGGCGGTGGGTCAGGCCGGCCGCGACAGCACGGTCGCGGCCGTAGTCGTACGTCTCCGCGCCTCGCGCGGGCACCATCGTGAGGACCACGCCGCCGATTTCGGAGCCCACGCTCCGCAGCCGGCGTGCGGCCATCGCGAGGTGGTGCTTCGTCGTCCTGCCCGCCGACACGACCACGATCACCTCGCTCACGTGCTCGGAGAGCACGACGGCGTCGGCCACCGGAAGCAGCGGCGGTGAGTCGAACAGCACGTACTCGAAGTCCGCTTCGAGCTGTGCGATGAGGGCTGCCATCACCTTCGAGCCCAGGAGCTCAGACGGGTTCGGAGGGATGCGACCGGCCGCGAGGACGGAGAGCGAGGTGTCGCGCCATGGCTGGATGACATCGCCGAGCGCAGCGTTCCCCGTGAGCACATCGGTCAATCCGACCGCCCCTTCGATGCCCATGTACTTCGCGAGCTTCGGCTGCCGTAGGTCTGCATCGACCAGCATCACCCGCTGGCCGGCGTCCGCGAGAGCCAGGGCCAGATTGGCGATCGTCGTGCTCTTGCCCGCCCCTGCGGCCGGCGACGTGACCACGAACGTGCGGGAGCGCCCCTTCAGCTCGATGAACTGCAGACTCGTGCGCAGCACCCGGTACGACTCGGCGCGCGCGCTCAAGGGATCGGCGTGCACGACGAGGGGGCGCTGCTTCGACTTGGAGTCGACCGCGATCGTCCCGAGGATCGGAGCGTCCGTCACTGCGTTGATGTCGCGCTCGCCGTGGATCCGCATGTCGAGCGCCTCGCGGACGAGCACGAAGGCGGCGGCCGCCACGAGCGCCAGAGCTGCGCCGAGCGCCACGTACACCGCGAGCACCGGGTGCACTGGCTTCTCGGGCGTCCGGGCCTGCTGCACGACCGCGAGCTGCACCGGGCTCTCCGCGCCCGGCGCGGACTCGATCTCGGCCACGGTCTCCGACAGGCTGGCGGCCGTCGCGTCCGCGAGCGCCACAGCGCCCTGAGGCGTGTCGCTCTCGGCTGAGATCTCGATGACGGTGGTCTCCGGCACGATGGCCG
>JBAZPY010000256.1:0-3468 GCA_041645515.1 Agrococcus sp. | reverse complement strand
GGCAGCGTGCTGCTCGCGGTCGGCGGCACGCTCGGCTCGCCCTGGATCGTGCTGCCCGGCTTCCTCGTGCTCGGCGGCGCGATGGCCGTGAACCTCCAGTCGCGCTTCGCCGCCACCGACCTCTCGCAGCCGAGCCGGCGGGGCCGCGACCTCGCCCTGGTCGTGTGGATGACGACGATCGGCGTCATCGTCGGCCCCAACCTCATCGCCCCCGGCGACGTGCTCGGGACGGCGCTCGGGCTGCCGCACCTCGTGGGCGCCTACGTGATCTCCGGCACCGCGACAGCGCTGATGGCCACCGTGCTGTGGGTCTTCCTGCGCCCCGACCCGCTGCTCGAGAGCCGCGCCGACGCACCCGCCGCGGGACCCGCGCCGGCGCTGCGGCTGCGGGATCACCCGCGCGCGGTCGCGGCCGTCATGGCGGTGGCCGCCGCCCACGCGACGATGGTCGGGGTGATGGCGCTCACGCCCGTGCACCTCGAGCAGGCCGGCCACGGGCTCGCGCTCATCGGCTTCACCATGAGCGCCCACACGGCCGGCATGTACGCGCTCTCGCCGGTCTTCGGCTGGCTGACCGACCGCGTCGGCGGCCGCGCGACCGTGCTGCTCGGCGCCTTCATCCTGCTCGCGGCGGTCGCCGCCAACATCCTGCTCGGCCCCGACCTCGCGCCGGTCGGGCTGGCGCTCCTCGGGCTCGGCTGGAGCGCCGCGACCGTCGCTGGATCGACGATCGTCGCCGGCGCCGTCGAGCCCGTCCTCCGGCCAGCGCTGCAGGGCCGCAGCGACCTCATCATGGGTCTCGCCGGGGCGGCAGCGGGCGCCGCCGCGGGGCCGGTGCTGGGGCTGCTCGGCTACGGCGGGCTCAACCTCGCGATGCTGCCGATCGTCGCCGCCGTGGCCGTGGCGGCGGTGCTCGCGACCCGACCGCGGCAGCTCGCGCTCGCCTGATCGCGTGGAGCGCCCGTCCAGGCGCGCCCCAGCGGCCTGATCGCGCCACCGGGTAGCGTGACCGAGGCGACAGCCGCCGCGGCCAGCGCCGCCCCCGCATCAGAGGAGCCCCCGTGTCGAACGCAGTCCCCGGCCGGGATCCCATCACGCCCGAGGAGCTGGAGCGCGCACGGCGCATCATCCGCGCCGTCGAGCAGTCGTTCCAGTCGACCGTCGTCGGGCAGCACCAGCTGCTGCGCTCGCTGCTCGTGGCGCTGCTGACGGGCGGCCACGTGCTCATGGAGTCGGTGCCCGGCCTCGCGAAGACGACCGCCGCCGCGACGCTCGCGCGATCCGTGACCGCGTCGTTCCACCGCATCCAGTGCACCCCCGACCTGCTGCCGAGCGACATCGTCGGCACGCAGATCTACGACCAGCGGGGCGGCGGGTTCCGCACCCAGCTCGGCCCCGTGCACGCGAACTTCGTGCTGCTCGACGAGATCAACCGCTCGAGCGCCAAGACCCAGTCGGCGATGCTCGAGGCGATGCAGGAGCGCCAGACGTCGATCGGCGGCGAGACGCACGCGCTGCCGGAGCCGTTCCTCGTGCTCGCGACCCAGAACCCCATCGAGCAGGAGGGCACCTACACGCTGCCCGAGGCGCAGCTCGACCGCTTCCTGCTCAAGGAGATCCTCACCTACCCGTCGCCGACGGAGGAGGCCGAGATCGTGCGCCGCGCCGAGACCGGCGTCTTCGAGCAGCCCGACGAGCCGGTCGCCTCGCTCGACGACGTGCGGTTCCTGCAGGCGCTCGTGAAGCGCGTCTACGTCGACCAGGCGATCACGAACTACGTCGTGCAGCTCATGTACGTGACGCGGCACGCGCAGGACTACATCGGCGCCCAGCTCGCCGGCTACATCGAGTACGGCGCGAGCCCGCGCGGCTCGCTGTCGTTCGCGCAGGCCTCCAGGGCGCTCGCGCTCGTGCAGGGCCGCGACTGGGTGATCCCGGAGGACATCAAGGACCTCCGGCACGCCGTGCTGCGCCACCGCCTCATCCTCGGCTACGAGGCGGAGGCCGACGGCGTCACGAGCGAGGAGATCATCGACGCGATCTTCGCCGCCGTGCGGACCCCGTAGGACCCGTCATGGAACGACGACTGCGCAAGGTGAAGACGACCATGTCGATCCACGCGCACCGTCGCACCCTCGAGCTGCTCGAGGGCGAGTACGCCTCGATCCACCACGGCCGCAGCCACGACTTCGACGACCTGCGCGAGTACCAGCCGGGCGACGACGTGAAGGACATCGACTGGAAGGCGACCGCGCGCAGCCACGTGCCGCTCATCAAGCGCTACATCGCCTCCCGCCAGCACAACCTGCTCCTCGTGGTCGACTCCGGCCGCAACATGGCCGCGACCGCGGAGTCGGGCGAGACGAAGCGCGACATCGCGATCCTGGTCGCCGGGGTGCTCGGCTACCTCGCCACCCGGCACGGCGACCGCGTCGGGCTGCTGATGGGCGACGCCGACCGGCTCGACAGCATGCCGGAGGGCGGCTCCGAGTCGCACCTCGAGCGCATGCTGCGGCGGGTCGATGAGGCGATCGCGCTCGACGGCCCCCGCTCCGACCTCGAGGGCGTGCTCGCGCAGGCCGTGCGGCGGATGCGTCGCCGCTCGCTGATCGTGGTGGTCGCCGACGACCTCGCGTACACGCACGACCTCGACGTGCACCTCGGTCGCCTGCACACCCGTCACGAAGTGCTGTGGGTGTCGATCGGCGACGCCGACCTGATGTCGCGCCAGCGCGACCACCGCGAGCTCGTCGGCGTCGACTCGGGCGTCGGGCTGCCGCCGTTCCTGCGCCGCGACCGGGCCGTGCGCAAGGCGTTCGACGAGGCGACGGCGGAGCGCCGCGCGCGGCTCGAGACGGGCCTGCGCACGCTCGGCATCGCGTCCGTGCGCATCGGCGACAGCGCCACCGCGATCTCCGGCCTCTTCCGGCTGCTCGAGAGGCACCGCCGTGCGCGCCGCTGAGCCGGCCCGCTCCCTGGCGCACGAGCTGGCGCTGCTGCCCGCGCCCGACACCTACGGACCATTCGGCTACGGGCCGTGGTGGCTGCTCGGCGCGGTCGCGCTGCTGCTCGTGCTCGGCGCCTACGCGTTCTCGTGGGTGTGGACGCGGCCGCGCGGCATCCTCGAGCCGCCCCCGCCGCCGCCCGTGCCGATCGACGTGCGCAGCGTGAAGGAGAAGTACCTCGGGATGATCGACGAGGTCGCCCGCGAGCACGCCGACGGCGACCTCGACGCGCGCGCCCTCGCGCAGCGGCTGAGCCTGGTGCTGCGGTTCTTCGCGCACGAGTCGACCGGCGTCGTCGCCGAGGTCATGACGCTCCGCGACCTGCAGGCCGCGGACCTGCCGAGCGTGCACGGCGCGGTCGAGCAGTACTACCCGTCGTCGTTCCGGCGCGCGGCGAAGCACGACCCGGATGCGGCGATCGCCGCTGCCAGGCGGGTGGTGGCCACGTGGATGTGACGCTGCT
>JBAZPY010000255.1:0-3470 GCA_041645515.1 Agrococcus sp. | reverse complement strand
CCGCGAACGACGCCGAGATCGAGGCCGCGGCGCGGCAGTACGTGCGCAAGGTGTCGGGCATCACGCATCCGACCGACCGCACCCGCGATGCGTTCGAGCGCGCGGTCGCCGAGGTCGCGCACATCACGCACCACCTGCTCGACGAGCTGCCCGAGCGCCGGCAGCCGCCGCAGTCGGTGCCGCCGCTGAGGCGGCCTGAGGTTCGCGCCCGGATCGCCGAGCGGGAGGCGGCGGCCGCGCGCTGACCCGTTCCTCAACGTCGTCAGTGGTCGTTCGCGCCGCCATTGCGGCTGAGCAACCACCCGCGACGTTGAGGATCAGGCGGAAGCGCGCATCTGGGCGGTGATCTCGTCCATCACCCGCATGATCGCGACCGTCTCGTCGAGCGGCATGACGGGGCTCTCCAGCTCGCCGGCGGCGATGCGCCGCTCGACCTCCGCCGCCTGGAACTGCATGCCGCGCCCCTGGAGCTCGGGCACGAACGTCTCCTTCTCGAGCGTCGCGCTGCGGCGCGTGAAGCCCGTCCAGATGTAGAACGCAGGGTCGAGCTCGATGACCCCCTGCGTGCCGGCGATCGTGGCGCGGTTCGAGCCGAGCGTCTCCATCGAGAAGGTGAGGGTGGACATCCGCCCGCCCTCGTGCGTCAGCATCGCGGCGCCCCGATGGTCGACGCCGGCCGCGTCGACGACGCCGGCGGCGTGGATGCGCGTCACGGGTCCGAGAAGGGCATGCGCGAGCGAGACGCAGTAGACGCCGAGGTCGAGCAGCGCGCCGCCGCCGAGCGCCGGCTCGATCATCCGGCTGCCGGGGGAGAGGTCGAGCATCTGCGAATGGTCGGCCGTGACGCTGACCAGCTCGCCGAGCTCGCCCGCGGCGATGCGCTCGCGCACCGCCTCCATCGTGGGGAGGAAGCGCGTCCACATGGCCTCCATCGCGAAGACGCCCTTCGCGCGGGCCGCGTCGACGACCGCTTGCGCGTCGTCGCCCGTCGTGGTGAAGGCCTTCTCGACGAGCAGGTGCTTGCCCGCCTCGATCGCTAGCATCGCGTGCTCGCGGTGCAGCCCGTGCGGCGTCGCGACGTAGACGATGTCGACCTCGGGGTCGGCGACCAGCGCCTCGTAGGTGCCGTGCGAGCTTGGGATGCCGTGGGTCTCGGCGAACCGGTCGGCGCGGCCCTGGTCGCGGCTGCCGACGGCGACGAGGCGGTGGCCGCCGACAGCGAGATCGCGCGCGAAGGCCCCTGCGATGCCGCCGGGTCCCAGGATGCCCCAACCGGGCGAGGTGGTCGTCATGCCGCGACTCTAATCCCGGCCGCTCGGGACCGCTCGAATCGTCAGCCACAACCTGCGGCGCTCGGATTCGCCATGCAGTCGCCGTTCGTCAGCACCGTGTCGACCTCGAAGACCTTCACGCCGACGCTCGGCGCGTCGACCGGGAGCGAGCCGGGCACGGCGAACCAGCCGCCGCCCGCGTCGACCTCCGCGGTGAAGACGACGGTGAGGGATGCCGTGACGTCGCTCCGCTCGGCGTAGACGTGGCTCGTGGCGGTCTCGGTCCACGACTCCTCGGTACCGCTCCACGCTGTGCCGGATGCCTCGCTCGTCTCGGTGGTGCCGTCGCCGTAGTCGAAGACGTACGACGACGGCGTCCAGCGGACCTCGATCGGCATGTCGAACAGCTCGCCGTCCATCGTGTGCGTCTGGGCGGTCGCGTAGAAGTTCGTGGGGGTGCCGACCACGCCCCAGCCGTCCGGCTCGACGACGAGCTCGCCGACGATGGGGCGGAACTGCGCGAGGTCGCTGAGGGTGATAGCGGGGGCTGCTGCAGATGCGGGTGCTGCACCGGGGCCGGTGGCCACGAGCACAGCGCAGCGATCGAGCCCGGGTGCTGCCGCGGCCATGCACGTGTCATAGAGCGATTGAAGGTGCGCTTCCCACAAGGCTGCCCAGTCAATTGGAGCGCCCGCGGAGCCGCCGACTTCCCCGGATCCCATCCGCTCGCCGGCCAGGTTCAGCGCAGCATCTTCGAACTCGGAAATGATGTCTGCTCCGTCCGAAGGAGGCGACGCAACGCCGACCGGAACAGCCTGAGAAATCAAAACGCTCGCGGCGCTGAGCGCAGCGATTGCTAGTCGCATGGGTTCGCCGGATCGCTCGGGTCGAGCTCGGTCTCGCCGGAAACGATGTAGTCGGAGCCGCTTGTGCGAAGCGCGAGCTCAACAATTGACCCGCGCTCGTCCGGTCGATCCGGCGGCGTGAGGTCGACTCCTTCGTCGCCGACGTAGCGCTCGCCTGTCAGGTCAACGCACACTGCAACCCGTAGCAGCGTCGGTGCTGCGGCGGAATCTGCCATCTCGAATGCGGTCGTGACGCGTTCGCCTTCCGTGTGCAGGCGACGATCGGCCGCATCCCCAAAATTCGTCAGCAGGCCAGCGGCGACCTCGGGACTCGCCACTTGAAGAAGTCCTTCGGAAGTAGCTGACGCGGGTTCGGCCCCGTACTCCGTTAGGCGTTGCCGGTATGCGTCCCAAGCGGCACGCGCCGTGGTCAGCAGCTCTGACTCATCGAGCGTCGGGCTAGTGCTCGGGCTGGCCGCGGGCGTCGTCTCCGTCGGCTCCGGCGGCGCGCACCCCGCCAGCACCATCGACGCCGCCGCGACCAGCGCGGCGCCTCGTGCGAGCCTCCGGAGCATGGCGGCAGGGTACGTCACGCGGCGCGCTCGCGGTCAGCCCTCTCCACAGCACGAATCGCCGACCGCGCTTGACGTCGACGGAAACGACGTTCTACTGTCAACAGTAGAACAGACCGGCACGGACCCCCACTGCAAGGGAGCAGTCATGAACCTCTACACGCTGCTGCGGCGACGAGCGGACGAGGCCGGGCCCATCCGGGTCGGCGTCATCGGGGCCGGCAAGTTCGCCTCGATGTTCCTCACGCAGGCCTCGGTGACGCCGGAGTTCCACGTCGTCGGCGTCGCCGACATCAACGTGGCGAAGGCGAAGGACGCGCTGCACCGCACGGGCTGGAGCGCCGACCGCTACGCCGCCACTAGCCTCGACGAGGCGGCCCGCACAGGACTCACCGCGGTCATCGACGACTCCATGGCGCTCATCAAGCACCCCGCGGTCGAGGTCATCCTCGAGATCACCGGCAACCCGATCGTCGGCACCGACCACGCCGTCGCCGCGATCGACAACGGCAAGCACGTGATCATGGTGAACGTCGAGGCCGACTGCATGGTGGGCCCGCTGCTCCAGCGCCGCGCTGCCGCCGCCGGCGTCGTCTACTCGATGGCGTACGGCGACCAGCCCGCCCTCATCTCCGAGCTCGTCGACTGGTGCCGCACGGTCGGCTTCGACGTCGTCGCGGCCGGCAAGGGCACGAAGTACCTGCCCGAGTACCACTACTCCACGCCCGATACCGTCTGGGACTACTACGGCTTCACCGAGGAGCAGCTGGCTTCGGGCGACT
>JBAZPY010000254.1:0-3473 GCA_041645515.1 Agrococcus sp. | reverse complement strand
CCCGCGATCAGCACGTGCAGGTCGTCGCGCTCCTCCCGCGCGGCCAGGAAGCCCTCGACCATGGCGCGCACGCCCTTGTACTCCCGGAGCAGGCCGTGCAGGAGCACGACCGTCCGGTCCGCGGGCACGCCGAGCGCCGCTCTCGCCTGCTCGCGGGAGACCTCGTCCGGGTAGACGCCCAGGTAGCTCGGGTGCTCGACGAGCACCTGCCGCTCGGGCGGCAGCTGCCAGACGTCGGCGACCGCGTGGGCGGTCGAGGGGTGCATCACGTGCACGACGTCGGCGCGCGCGGCGAGACCCTGCAGCAGCCGCACCTCGGCCGCGTGGTGGCGCGCCTCGTGCGGCAGCACGTTGTGCACCGTCCAGACGAGCGCGCCCCCGGCTCGGCGCAGCAGATCGACCTGCTCGAGCACGCCGTCGACCGTCGCGAGCGCGCCCTCCTCGCTGTCGGCGCGCTGCGTGATCGGCGCCGTCCAGTTGAGGTGCACCGCGAGGCCGCCGCGCGTCGCGTGCTCGAGGATCCCCTCGAGGGGTGCGCCGTGCTCCAGGTCGAGCGTGTCGAAGCCTTCGCCTCGGGCCGCTCGCTCGACGATGTCCTGCCAGGGGTTGTCCGTGAACCGGCCCCACGCGACCAGCAGCGGCGCGTCGCTCCGCGCCGCGGGCGTCGCGCCGCGGTCCGCGCAGATGCGGGCGACGTCCTCCGGCCGGAGCGCACGCTCCAGCTGCGCGTCGTTCTGCCCGCCCGCCACGTTCGTCCGGTACAGCCCGGTCGCCTGGGTGGCGGGCACGAACGGGAAGTTGCGCGACTCCTCCTCGACCTGCGCGGTGCGGATGCCCGCGCGGACGGCGACGGCGTTGATCCAGATGTCGTCGGCGCTGGGCGATCGCTCGAGGAACGCCTCCCCGTCCTCCACGAGGCGGTCGAGCAGCGGGGCGGGCAGGAGCTGGCCAGACACGCCCGTGCCGAAGTGCGCGAGGCTCGCGTCGGTGCCGCGCACCGGCTGCCAGGTGCGGTACGGGCCGAGGCGGCCGTCGACGCACGGCATCTCGTGCGCGCGGAACGCGTGCACGAGCTCCGGCCGGGCGCGGTGCGCGTCCAGCAGGGAGCGCAGCCACCGCCGCGGATAGACCATGTCGTCGTCGCTGACGACGAGCGGCAGCTCGTGCCGGTCGGTGGAGGCGACATAGGGCCAGTACTTCGCGTGCACGCGCAGCTCTGGCCGCGCGGGCAGGATCTCGAGGCCCCGTCGCTGCAGCCGGCGCAGCGGCCCCGGCAGCCGCGCCGCGAGCTCCGGCTCGTCGATGAACAGCACGAGACGGCGTGGCCGCCGCTCGCCGCGGGCGATCGACTCGAGCGCGACCCAGACGAGGCGGATGCGATCGCCGTGCGTCGTCATGGTCACGACGCACTCGCCGGACGGGTCGATCGCGGACGCGCGCGAGCTCAGATTGGTGAGGCGCAGCGCCGCGATCTCGCGCAGCAGGCGCGGCGACGGACGGTCGTCCTGCGCTGCCGTCGGGTGCTCGTCGAGGGGCACGCCGATCCCCCTCGCCGCGGCCCTCCTGGCTGTCGACCGCACGCGCCGGAGCACCGTTTCGAGCATGGAACCACGATAGCCATGCCATGCGCGGCACTTGACAGCGCTGGGAACCAGCCGAGAGGGTATCCAGGTTGCCCTCCGCGTGTCACGAACGAAAAGAGCCCAACGTGCGCTATGCACTCGCCGCCATCGCCATGATCGGGATGGTCGCCTCGACGCTGCTGGGATCCGCTCCCGCCGCCCAGGCCGCCTCCACCCGCCTCGACGGGGACGACCGCTTCGAGACGAGCGTGCTCGCGTCGCGGGCGCTGCCCGCGGGCAGGGCCGTCTTCCTCGCCTCGGGCACCGCGTTCCCCGACGCGCTCGCCGCCGCCCCGGTGGCGGCCGCCGAGGGCGCCCACCTGCTGCTCGTGCGGCCGGAGGGGATCCCGTCGATCGTCGCGGAGGAGCTCCGCCGGCTCGCGCCGCGCGAGGTCGTGATCGTCGGCTCCGAGGCCACCCTGTCCGCCGAGGTGGCCGCGCAGGCGGCCGCCAGCGGGCGCACCGTCACGCGCATCGGCGGCGCCGACCGCGTCGACACGTCCATGCAGCTCCTCGACCGGATGCGCCGCATGGGCTCGCCCGTCACCGACGTCTGGGTGGCGAGCGGCGCCGGGTTCCCCGACGCGCTGGCCGCCGGCGCGGTCGCGGCCCGCGAGGGGCACGCGCTCGTCCTCACGCTCGGCGCGGACGCCGGCTTCCGGCAGCAGATCACGGCCCGCCTTGGCGGTGTCCAGCGCTTCCACATCCCCGGCAGCACGAGCAGCGTCGGCGCGGACGTGCAGTCGCTGCTCGCCAGCACCGGCCGCCCCGTCGACCGCTTCCCCGGCTCCGACCGCTACGAGACCGCCGTGCAGATCAACCAGGCCTTCACCCGCTCGGGCAGCGGAGGGCAGCTCGTGCTGACGAGCGGGGCGGACTTCCCGGACGGCCTCGTCGGCGCCGTCTACGCCGGCCTCCGCGGCGAAGCGCTCTACCTGACGGATCCGAGCTGCGCGTCGAGCGGCTCCGTCGCCGCGGAGCAGCGGCGCATCGCCGCCACCGGCATCACGGTGCTCGGCGGCGTCACGACCGTCTCCCCCGCCGCGGCGGCGCTCACGCCGTGCGCCTCGCTCAGCGCATCCCCCGCCGACGTGCTGCAGCGCATCAACGCCGAGCGCTCCGACGCGGGCCAGCGGCCCCTCGCGCTCGACGGCTGCCTCACGGACATGGCGGCGGGCTGGGCCGGCGCCATGGCGGCCGGCCAGATGGCGGGCTCCGCGCACAACCCGTCGCTCACCGCCGAGGCGCGCGCTTGCGGGCTCCGCGGCTGGGGCGAGAACGTGGGCCGCACGATGGGCGCCAACCCGGACCCGGCTCGGATCACGAGCGCATGGATGGCCTCCGACGCGCACCGCGCGAACATCCTCCGCTCGAGCTTCACGCACATCGGCATCGGCGTCGAGCGGAGCTCGAGCGGCTACTGGTACTACGTGCTCGACTTCGGCACCCGCTGAACCGGCTCGGGCCGGCCGGCGGCTAGACTCGGCCGGACGTGACCCCGACCGTTAGGCCAGTCTCCTCGTGAAGATCCTCCTGACCGGCGGCGCCGGCTTCATCGGCTCGAACTTCGTGCGGATGACGCTCGAGGACCGCCTGCCCGGGCTCGAGGGCGCCTCCATCACCGTGCTGGACGCCCTCACGTACTCCGGCAACCCGGCCAACCTCGCGTCCGTCTCGGGACACCCCCACTACGCGTTCGTGCACGGCGACATCCGCGACATCGGCCTGCTCGACCGCATCATGCCGGGCATCGACGCCGTCGTGCACTTCGCGGCCGAGAGCCATGTCGACCGGTCGGTGCGCGACGCCTCCGTGTTCGTCGAGACCAACGTGGTCGGCACCCAGCGCCTG
>JBAZPY010000253.1:0-3479 GCA_041645515.1 Agrococcus sp. | reverse complement strand
CGGCCTCGCGCGCGCCCTCGACGTTCTCGAGGATCCAGACGATCTTCGTGCCCGAGAAGTAGGTGGCGAGCGGCAGGCCGACCTTCTGCTTGTAGCGCTCGACGTCGCCGTCCGCGAGCCGGTCGACGATCTTCTGCGTGCGCGTGTCCTGCCAGACGATCGCGTTGTACACGGGCTCGCCGGTCGTCCGGTTCCACACCACCGCGGTCTCGCGCTGGTTGGTGATGCCGATCGCCTTGACGTTGTGGCGCGTGACGTTGGCCTTCGAGAGCGCCTGGCCGATGACCTCGCGGGTGTTGTTCCAGATCTCCTTGGGATCGTGCTCGACCCATCCCGCCTGCGGGAAGATCTGCTCGTGCTCGAGCTGGCCGGTGGAGACGATGCTGCCGGCGTGGTCGAAGAGGATGGCGCGAGTCGAGGTCGTGCCCTGGTCGATGGCGATGACGTAGTCGTTCACCGGAACTCCTTCGTTCTGTGATGGATGCCGTGGTGGTGGAGCGCGGAGGGTGGCCGCGCGAGGAGGAGGGGGCCGTTCGACCCCCTCCTCCGGATCAGGCCGCGGTGCCCGCCGCGATCGTGGCGATCAGCATGGGCGCGGCGAGGCCCGCGAGGACGCCGCCGATGACGGGCCCGACGACAGGGATCCAGGCGTAGCCCCAGTCGCTCGAGCCCTTGCCCCTGATGGGCAGCACCGCGTGCGCGATGCGAGGGCCGAGGTCGCGGGCCGGGTTGATGGCGTAGCCGGTCGGGCCGCCGAGCGACGCGCCGATGCCGACGACGAGGAGCGCGACGGGCAGGGCGCCGAGAGCCGCGAGGCCGGCGGGGACGCCGTCCTCCGAGCCGTTCTGCGCTCCGAAGGCGATGACGACGAAGACGAGCACGAACGTGCCGATGATCTCGGTGGCGAGGTTCCAGCCGGTCGAGCGGATGGCAGGGCCGGTCGAGAACGTGCCGAGCTTTGCGCCCGGGTCCTCCTCGACGTCGAAGTGCTGCTTGTAGGCGATCCAGCACAGCACCGCACCGATGAAGGCCCCGAGGAACTGACCGCCGAGGTAGACGGGCAGGGCGGCCCAGTTGTACTCAACGCCCTCGACGAGCGAGTTCGCGAGCAGGCCGAGCGTCACGGCGGGATTGATGTGCGCGCCGGAGTAGATGGAGACCACGACACCCGCGAAGACCGCGAAGCCCCAGCCGAAGTTGATCATCAGGAAGCCGCCGCCGAAGCCCTTGTTGCCCTTCAGCACCACGTTGGCGACGACGCCGCAGCCGAGCAGCACGAGCATCGCCGTGCCCACCAGCTCTGAGAGGAATACCAGACCGAGGTTCAGATCCACGGGCCCCTACTTTCTCGTCCACGGGCCTCATCGCCCGTACCGCCCGCATGGGTGGTACGGCTCACGATAGCCCCGCAGCGGCCGGAATCCGAGAGATCTTCGATCGGCGCCATCGAGTTTCCCGGCGGCGGGGCGTAGCGTGAGCCGCACTGGCCCAGCTCGAGGAGAGGCGCACCGTGAAGAAGCTCATCAACGACCCCACCAAGACGGTCGACGAAGGCGTCGCCGGATTCGCCGCCGCGCACGCCGACCTCGTGCGCGTCGTCGTGGATCCGCCCTTCGTCGTGGTCCGCGCGGACGCGCCGGTCAACGGCAAGGTCGGGCTCGTCTCGGGCGGCGGCTCCGGCCACGAGCCGCTGCACGCGGGCTACGTGGGCTTCGGCATGCTCGACGCCGCCGTGCCCGGCGCCATGTTCACGTCGCCGACGCCCGACCCGATCCTCGAGGCGACCAGGCAGGTGGATTCCGGCTCTGGCGTGCTGCACATCGTGAAGAACTACACCGGCGACGTGCTGAACTTCGAGACGGCGGCCGACCTGGCGCTCGCCGAGGGCATCGAGGTGCAGACCGTGATCGTCGACGACGACGTCGCGGTGAAGGACTCGCTGTACACGGCGGGCCGCCGCGGCGTCGCCGGCACGCTGCTGGTCGAGAAGCTCGCGGGCGCGGCGGCGCAGCGCGGGGACACGCTCGACGAGGTCGCCGAGATCGCCCGCACCGTCAACAGCCGGGTGCGCTCGATGGGCATGGCGCTGTCGCCGTGCACGGTGCCGCACGCGAACGAGCCCAGCTTCACGCTCGGCGAGGACGAGATCGAGATCGGCATCGGCATCCACGGCGAGCCCGGGCGCGAGCGCATCGCCCTCGAGCCCGCCGACCGCATCGTCGACCGGCTGATGGAGCCCATCCTCGAGGACCTGCCCTTCTCGAAGGGCGACCGGGTCGTGCTGCTCGTCAACGGCATGGGCGGCACGCCGCAGTCCGAGCTCTACATCGTCTTCCGCCGCGCGGCGGAGGTGCTCGCGGAGCGCGGCATCGAGCTCGCGCGCTCGCTCGTCGGCTCGTACGTCACGAGCCTCGAGATGCAGGGCGTCTCGATCACGCTGCTCCAGGTCGACGACGAGCTGCTCGGCCTCTACGACGCGCCGGTGCACACGGCGGCGCTGCGGTGGGGAAGGTAGGGGCCTCGTGACCTCGCTCGACGGCGGGTGGACCCGGCGCTGGATCGAGGCGGTCGCCGCCGAGGTGGCGCGCCGCAAGCAGGAGCTGACGGCGCTCGACCGCGCGATCGGCGACGCCGACCACGGGGAGAACCTCGACCGCGGCTTCCAGGCGGTGCTCGGCAAGCTCGACGCCCTCGACGACACCGCGACCCCCGGCGCGGTGCTCAAGCTCGTGGCGACCACGCTGATCTCCACCGTCGGCGGCGCCGCCGGCCCGCTCTACGGCACCGCGTTCCTCAAGGGCGCGATGGCGGCGGGCGACCGCGCCGAGCTCGACGCGCCCGCGCTCGTCGACGTGCTGACGGCGGCGCGCGACGGCATCGTCGCCCGCGGCAAGGCGGAGCCCGGCGACAAGACGATGGTGGATGCGTGGAGCCCGGCGGTCGATGCCGCCGCGGCGGCCGGTGACGACGTGCGTGCCGTGCTCGACGCCGCGGCCGCCGCGGCGGCCGACGGCGCGGCCGCGACCGAGCCGCTCGTCGCGCACAAGGGGCGCGCGTCGTACCTGGGCGAGCGGGCCATCGGGCACCGCGACCCCGGCAGCGAGTCGACCGCCCTCATGCTGCGCGCGGCGGCGGAGACGCGGTGAGCGTCGGGCTCGTCATCGTCTCGCACTCGGCCCGGATCGCGGAGGGCGTCGTCGAGCTCGCCGCCCAGATGGCGCCATCCGTCGTCATCGTCGCCGCCGGCGGCACCGACGACGGCGGCATCGGCACGAGCTTCGACCGTGTGCAGGCGGCGCTGGGCGAGGCGGAGTCGGGCGACGGCGTGGTGGTGCTCTGCGACCTCGGCTCGGCGGTGCTCACCGCCGAGACGGCCGTCGACTTCTCGGACGCTCCCGAGCGCATCCGCATCGCCGACGCGCCGATCGTCGAGGGCGCCGTGGCCGCTGCCGTGGCCGCGGAGGCGGGCGACGACCTAG
>JBAZPY010000252.1:0-3493 GCA_041645515.1 Agrococcus sp. | reverse complement strand
GGGCATGGCAGATTCCTCGTTCGATGTGGTCAGCAAGGTCGACAAGATGGAGGCCGAGAACGCGGTCAACCAGGCCCGCAAGGAGGTCGAGCAGCGCTATGACTTCAAGGGGGTCGGCGCCGACGTCTCGTGGAGCGGCGACAGCCTGCTGCTCAAGGCCTCCAGCGAGGAGCGCGTGAAGGCGGTCCTCGACGTCGTCCAGTCGAAGTTCGTCAAGCGCGGCATCGACCTGAAGATGCTCGACGCCGGCAAGCCGTACGCCTCCGGCAAGGAGTACCGCATCGAGGTGGGCCTGAAGGACGGCATCTCGACCGAGGACGCGAAGAAGGTCACGAAGCTCGTGCGCGAGCAGGGCCCGAAGACCGTCAAGACCCAGATCCAGGGCGACGAGGTGCGCGTCACTTCGAAGAGCCGCGACGACCTGCAGGCAACCATCCAGCTGCTCAAGGGCGCAGACCTCGACATCGACCTCCAGTTCATCAACTTCCGCTGACGTGCGGCTGTGGAGCTGACGCTGACAGCGGCCCTCGGCGCGCTCTGGATCGCCCTCGACGTGGCGCTGCGCCTGCTGGCGCTCGTCGTCGTGCCCCACAACCGTCGCCCCTCGACCGCGATCGCGTGGCTGCTCGTCATCATGGTCCAGCCGGTCGTCGGCTGGATCGTCTTCCTGCTGCTCGGCAACAACCGCGTCTCGCGCGGCCGGCACGCCAAGATGTCGGCGATCCAGGAGCTCATCGGCGAGAGCACGATCGACATCGAAGACGCGGAGCCGCCCCGCGACCGCCCCGACTGGCTGCCAGGCGTGCTCGCCCTCAACCGCACGCTGTCTTCGATGCCCCATGTCGGGCCCGCGGAGGGCATCGTCTGGGGTGAGTTCGACGCCCAGCTCGAGGCGATGGCGCGCCGCATCGACGAGGCCGAGCACTGGGTGCACGTCGAGTTCTACCTGATCGTCGCGTCGCCGCGCACGGAGCCGTTCTTCGCGGCGCTCGAGCGCGCCGCCGAGCGCGGCGTCGTCGTGCGCGTGCTCGTCGACCACCTCACGAGCGTGCGCTACCCGCGCCGCAGGCAGACGCTCGCCCGGCTCCGCGAGATGGGCGCCGAGGTGCGCGACATGCTGCCGCTGCGCCCGTGGGCCGGCCAGTGGCAGCGCCCGGACCTCCGCAACCACCGCAAGCTCGTGGTCGTCGACGGTCGCGTCGGCTTCACCGGCTCGCTCAACCTCGTCGACCCCTCCTACCTGCTGCGCAGCAACCTGCGCCGCGGGCTGCAGTGGCGCGACACGTGGCTCGAGCTCGTCGGCCCGCCGGTGCGCGCCCTCGACGTGCTCTTCTGGTCGGACTGGTGGGCCGAGACGAACGAGCTGGTCGAGATCGCGACGACCGTGTCCGAGACCGACGGCGACCTGCTCGTCTCCGCCGTCCCCTCCGGCCCCGGCTTCGAGGGCGAGATCAACCTGCGCGTCTTCGTCGAGCTCGTGCACGCCGCCGAGGAGCGCATCACGATCGTCAGCCCGTACTTCGTGCCGGACGACGCGATGCGGTACGCCATCACGTCCGCCGCGATGCGGGGCGTGGAGGTCGAGCTGTTCGCGAGCGAGGTGGGCGACCAGTTCTGGACCTACCACGCGCAGCGCTCGTACTACGAGGAGCTGCTGCGCGCGGGTGTGCGCATCAGCCTGTTCGCGAAGCCGACCGTGCTGCACTCCAAGTTCATGACCTTCGACGACCGGGTCTCGGTGATCGGCTCGTCGAACATCGACCTCCGCTCGTTCGGCCTCAACTTCGAGGTGTCGATGCTCGTCGAGGGCACCTCGATGGTCGCGCAGCTGCACGGCATCTCGGAGGCGTACCGCCGGCAGTCGATCGAGCTCACGCTCGACGACTGGATGGCGCGGCCGCGGGTGGCGCAGCTGTTCGACAGCGTCGCGCGACTGACCTCGGCGCTGCAGTAGCCCGCGGTCGCCGTCAGGTCAGCAGCATCGAGAGCGCGACGACGAGCGCGACCGCGATGACCACGACCCGCAGCGCCCACGACGGCACGCGACGCGACAGCCAGCCGCCGGTGATGCCGCCGAGGAGCGAGCCCGCGAGCATCATGATCACGACGCCCCAGTGCACGAGCGGCGAGGACGCGAGGATGACCGCACCCGTGCCGTTGATGACGGCCGCCATCACGTTCTTGAGCGCGTTGTGGTGCTGCAGCGAGTCGTGGATGAGCAGCCCGAGCATCGCGAGCATCATGACGCCGATGCCGGCGCCGAAGTAGGAGCCGTACACGCCGATCCCGACGAACGCCGCCTTCGCCGCCCATCCGCCGGTCGCGTCGACCGCGAAGGGGTCGTCGGCGCTGCGCCCGAGCTGCTTCGCGACGAGCGGCTGCGCCGCGAACAGCGCGGCCGCCGTGAGCACGAGCCACGGCACGATCGCGGTGAACGCATCCGACGGGGTGAGCAGCAGCAGCACCGCGCCGATCGCCCCGCCGACCGCCGCGAACGGCGCGTTCGCCAGGAAGCGGCGGCGCTGGCGGCTCAGCTCCTGGCGGTAGCTCCAGGCGCCGCCGACGGTGCCGAGCAGCAGCCCGATCGACGAGGTCATGTTCGCGGCGAGCGGGCTCATGCCGGCGGCGAGCATCGCCGGGAACGTGATGAGGGTGCCGCCGCCGGCCGCCGCGTTGATCGCGCCGGCGCCGATCGAGGCGAGCGCGATCAGCAGGTAGCCGGGCAGCTCCACGTCAGCGGTCGCCGCGCGAGACGCCGATCATCTCCTCGCGGTCGACGACCTTGACGCGCGCGCGGCCCTGCGGGGCGCCGAGCCCGATCTCGTGCTCGTCGAGCCGGATCCAGCCCGCGATGTCGGTCCAGGCGACGCCGCGCTCCTCCAGCAGCCGCGGCACCGCATCCGCTTCGTACGGCGCCGGCGTCCACCAGGAGTGCTCGTCGCCGAGCAGGTGCTCGACCGTCTCCTTGGCGTCGGACTTCGTGTGGCCGATGAGGCCGACCGGTCCGCGCTTGATCCAGCCGGTCGCGTACATGCCGGGCATGGGACGGGACCCGTCCTGCACGCGGCCGGCGATGTTCGGGATGACGCCCCGCCGCTCGTCGAACGGGACGTCCGCGAGCGGGGAGGAGAAATAGCCGACCGCGCGGTAGACCGCCTGCACGGGGATCTCCCGGTACTCCCCCGTGCCCTCGAGGCCGTGCTCCGTCGGCCGGGTGCGCTCGATGCGCAGCGCCTCGACATGGGTCTCGCCGACGATCGCATCGGGGCGCGACCAGAAGTGCAGGTGCAGACGGCGCGACGCCTGGCCGGCCTCGCGCTGGCGCCACTGGTCGAGCACGCGCGAGATCACGAGGATCTGCTTGTTCTGCTTGAGCGTCTCCTCGTCGGGGTCGACGCCGAAGTCGTCGTCGTGCAGGATCATGTCGACGTCGCGCAGCTCGCCGAGCTCGCGCAGCTCGAGCGGGGTGAACTTCACGTGCAGCGGGCCGCGG
>JBAZPY010000251.1:0-3493 GCA_041645515.1 Agrococcus sp. | reverse complement strand
GCTCGAGGTCGCCGGCAGCGCCGATCCGGCCGACTTCTCGCGCGTGCAGCGCACCCCGCACGACGTCGACCTCGAGCACCTCGCCGCCGCCTTCGGCTGGCCGTTCGAGCGGGTCGTCGACCGCGCGGGCCTCCGCAGGGCGCTCTCGCAGTCGGAACCCGGCATCATCGAGGCAGTGCTGGAAGGGGAGACGGATGCGCAACCGCTCTGAGACCGCTCGTCGCGGCGCGCTCGACACGGCGTCGATCACGCCGGGCACCACGATCGTCGTCACCGGCGGCGGCAGCGGCATCGGCCGCCTCGTCGCGCTCGGCGCCGCCCGGAAGGGCGCCCACGTCGTGCTGTGGGACCGCGACGGCGACGCCGCCCGGTCGGTCGCGCACGAGGCCACCGCGCTCGGCGGCCGCGGCACGGCGGTCGTCGTCGACCTCGCCGACAGCGACGCCATCGAGCTCGCCGCCGCCGAGACGCTCATGCTCGGCGCCGTCGACGTGCTCGTCAACAACGCCGGCGTCGTCTCGGGACGGCCGCTCACCGAGCTGACGCCGCAGCAGATCGAGCGCACCATGCGCGTGAACGCGATCGCGCCCATCCTCGTCACCCGCGCGCTGCTGCCGGCGATGCGCGACGCCGGCCGCGGCCGCATCGTGACGGTCGCGAGCGCCGCCGGGTTCATCGGCGTCGCCGGTCAGACCGACTACGCAGCCTCGAAGTTCGCGGCCGTCGGCTTCATGGAGTCGCTGCGGGCCGAGCTGCGGAAGGAGGGGTCGCCGATCACGACCCTCACCGTCGCGCCCTTCTACATCGACACCGGCATGTTCGCGGGCGTCACGACGAAGGTGCCGGCGCTGCTGCCGATCCTGTCGTCCGCGACCGTGGCCACGCGCATCCTCGCCGCGATCGAGTCGCGTCGCGCTCTGCTCGCACTGCCGCCGCTCGTGCGCTTCGTGCCCGCCCTCAAGGTGCTGCCGCCGTCGATCGCCGACCGGCTCGCGGATGCGCTGGGCGTCAACGAGGGCATGGACGGGTTCACGGGCCGCGACCCGGCCGACGAGCCTCGGCCGCGCGCGAGGCACGCCTGATGCGATGGCCGTGGCAGCGGCGGGAGCTGCCGGCCGTGCCGCCTCGCCCGGAGGTGGTCGAGCGGCGCTGGATGCTGCCGCGGACGCTCATCATCCTGCTCTCGATCATCGCGACGATCGCGGTGCTGATCCTGCTGAGCCAGGTGGCGACGTTCGTCGCGCCCATCTTCCTCGGCGTCAACCTGGTGATCGCGGTCATGCCGCTGCAGCAGTGGCTGCTGCGCACCGGAGCGCCGAAGATCGTCGCCGCGCTCGCCGCCCTGCTCACGGTCTCCGTGTTCCTCGCCGCGCTCTTCTGGTCGATCTACTGGTCGGTGCAGTCGCTGGTGCAGGAGCTGCCCGGCTACGGCCCGGAGTTCAACGCGATGTACCGCGACTTGCTCGCCTGGCTCGAGGGCTTCGGCGTCTCCCAGGACGAGGCGCTGCAGCAGCTGCAGGGCGCCCTCAGCCCCGGGGCGATCGCGAGCGCGCTCACGAGCGTGCTGTCGAACGCGGGCAGCGTGCTCGCGTTCCTCGCCACCCTCACGGTCGTCGTGTTCTTCCTCGCCTGGGACTCGATGCAGCTGCCCGAGCGCATGGAGCGCATCGCGAACAGCAATCCCGGCATCGTCCAAGGCCTCGACCGCTTCGCGGCCGGCGTGCAGCGGTACTGGGTGGTCACGACGCTCTTCGGCCTCATCGTGTCGGCGCTCGACCTCGTCGCGCTCACGGCGCTCGGGGTGCCGCTCGCGCTCGTCTGGGCCGTGTTCGCGTTCGTCACCAACTACATCCCGAACGTCGGCTTCGTCGTCGGCGTCATCCCGCCGACGCTCATGGCGCTGCTCGCGAACGGGCCGCTCAACGCCCTGCTCACCGCGATCCTGTTCAGCGTCATCAACTTCGTGATGCAGTCGCTCGTCCAGCCGAAGGTGGCGGGGGATGCGGTCGGCGTCACGCCCGCGACGTCGTTCCTCTCGCTGCTCGTGTGGGCGTTCGCGCTCGGCCCGGTGGGCGCGCTGCTGGCGCTGCCGGCGACGCTCGCCGTGAAGACGCTCATCGTCGACCCGGATCCGCGCCTCGCGTGGGTGACCGCGCTGATGTCGAGCAAGCTCGACCCGCCGCGGCAGGGCAGGCTCGGCCGCGCCGTCTCGACCGGCGTGCAGGGCAGGCGCTGACAGCGGGCGCCCCGCTCGGCGCGCGCCGAGCGGCCCGCACTACGCTCGGCCCATGACAGCGATCACCGACGCACTCCGCATCACCCGATCCGTCCGCCTGGCCGACGTGGACCCCGCATCCACCCCCGGCTTCGTCGGCGACAAGGCCGCGGGGGCGGCGGCGCTCGCTGCCGGAGCCGACCGGCTCGCCGAGCTGCAGGAGCGGCTCTTCGCCGAGAGCCGGGTGGGCGGCGATCGCGCCGTGCTGCTGATGGTGCAGGGCATGGACACGTCGGGCAAGGGCGGCATCATGCGCCACGTCGTCGGCCAGGTCGACCCGCAGGGCGTGCGGATCAAGGCGTTCAAGGCGCCCACCGAGGAGGAGCAGCGCCACGACTTCCTCTGGCGCATCGAGCGGGAGCTGCCGGAGCCGGGGATGATCGGCGTCTTCGACCGCTCGCACTACGAGGACGTGCTGATCCACCGCGTCCGGGGCCTCGCGAGCTCCGAGGCGATCCAGGAGCGCTACGGGCAGATCGTCGAGTTCGAGCGGCGGATCGCCGAGCGGGGCATCGCGCTCGTGAAGGTCATGCTGCACATCTCGCGCGCCGAGCAGGGCGCTCGGCTGCTGCAGCGGCTCGACCGGCCCGAGAAGCACTGGAAGTACAACCCGGGCGATGTCGACGAGCGCGAGCGGTGGGACGCCTACATGGAGGCGTACCAGGTCGCCATCAACCGCACCGCCCGCGCGAGCGCGCCCTGGCACGTCGTGCCCGCCGATCGCAAGTGGTTCGCGCGGCTCGCCGTGCAGGAGCTGCTGGTCGAGGCGCTCGAGAGCATCGACCCGCAGTGGCCGGTCGCCGACTTCGACGTCGCGGTCGAGCGGGAGCGGCTCGTGGCGACGGGGGACGTGCCCGTCGAGGCGTCCGACGCGACGGATGCCGCGGCGGGCGAGAAGGTGAAGCGGGCTGGGAAGAAGGCCGCGAAGAAGGACGGGAAGCGGGCCGGGAGCAGGGCCGGCAAGCGGGCCGGGAAGCGGGCGCGCTCGACCGGGATGTAGGCGCCGGTCACGGCGAGAGGCGGTCGGCAGGGGAACGGGCCGGATCGCCTCGGCTCGTGCATCGTGGCCGGAATCGCCTCGGCCTGTTGCGTCCGGTCTCAGGTGGGGTCGTCGGGGCTGAAGACATCCGCGATGCGCCTACGGGAGGGGATCCGCGAGGGCGTCGGTGATGGGGCGCAGCTTCACGGCCGTCTCCACCAGCTCTGCCTGCGGGTCGG
>JBAZPY010000250.1:0-3499 GCA_041645515.1 Agrococcus sp. | reverse complement strand
CGACTTGATGGTGATGCCGCGCTCGCGCTCGATGTCCATGCGGTCGAGGTACTGGGCGCGCATCGAGCGGTCGTCGACGACGCCGGTGAGCTGCAGCATCCGGTCGGCGAGGGTCGACTTGCCGTGGTCGATGTGGGCGATGATGCAGAAGTTGCGGATCTTCGCCGGATCGGTGGAGGCTGGCTCGAGTGCCTTCGTCGCTCTGGGGCTCACGGGTCCTTCTCGTCGGCTGGGGTTCTGCGCGATCGTCGCGGATGCGGCGGTGCGGTGGGGAATGGTCCATTCTCCCACAGCGGATGGGTCGTGCCGCGTTGCGAGCGGGGTGCGCGCGCTGATAGCATCGTTCGCTGGCTTCCCCTTCTTCTGCGCGCCCGTCGCGCGAGGGCGGGTCGCGGCGGCTCTGGCGAGCTTCAGCCGCCGCCAACCACTCTTCAACAAGGACAGGACACCACGTGGCGAACATCAAGTCGCAGATCAAGCGCATCCTCACCAACGAGAAGGCGACGCTCCGCAACCGCGCCGTCAAGAGCGAGCTGAAGACCGCCGTGCGCGAGGCCAAGAAGGCCATCGCCGCCGGCGACAAGGCTGTCGCGCAGCAGAAGGTGGCCGTCGCCACCCGCAAGCTCGACAAGGCCGTCTCCAAGGGCGTCATCCACCGCAACCAGGCGGCGAACCGCAAGTCGTCGATCGCGAAGGCTGCCGCGTCGCTCTGAGCTGACACGCTGCACGAAGGGGATCCCGGTCGGGGTCCCCTTCGTCGTTGCCGGGCGTCGGGCGCTCAGGCCGCCGGTTGCGGTACCCATCTGCGGGTCGCGGCGCTCATCACCCGCAATCCGGTACCGGAGCCTCGTGACCGTTTCGATTGACGGTACCGATCTGCGGGTCCAAGGGCTCGGCACTCGCGATTCGGTACCGGAGCCTCTTGACCGCTTCGCGTTGCGGTACCGATTTGCCGGTCTCGACCGTCACCACGCGCAATTCGGTACCGGAGCCGCGAGACGGCTTCGCGGATGCGCCGTTCAGGCCGCGGGGCGGGCAGCCAGCTGGCGCACGAGCCGCTCGACCGAGTGGCCGGGGCTCCGCTCGGCGCCCTTGACCGCCGCATCCGCGGTCGCGATCGCCTCGATCGCGTCGCACAGGGACGCATCCGTGAACGCCCGCAGGTCGCGGCGCGCGTTGCGCACCTGCCAGTCCTGCATGCCGAGCTGGCGGGCGGCCTGCATGTCGGAGCCGCCGGCGCCCGACACCTTCGCGAGCTGCCGGTAGCGCATGGCGAACGCCGCGACGATCGGCACGGGGTCGGCGCCGGTCGCGATCGCCTGCCGCAGCGTGACGAGCGCGCGGGCGACGTCGCCGGCGATGACCGCGTCGACGACCGCGAAGGCCGTCGTCTCGACCCGGCCCGAGTAGTACGTGCGCACGACCTGCTCGGTGACGTCGCCCTCGGTGTCGAGCGCGACCTGGCGGATGGCGTTGGCCAGCTCGGCGATGTCGCTCGAGAACGCGTCGACGAGCGCGGCGATCGCGCCGGGCGTCGCGTCGCGCCCGAGCAGCCGCAGCTCGGCGCGCGCGAAGGGCACCATCTCGTCGCGCTTGAGCGGCTGGCAGACGACCTCGATGGCGCCGGGCGTCGAGCGGATGGCGTCGAGCATCTTCTTGCCGCGCACGGTCGAGCCGTCGTGACGGATGACGAGGGTCGTGCCGTCGACGGGCGAGGCCAGGTAGCGGAGCACGTCGGCGATGAACGCATCCGTCGCCTTGACGCCGTTCTCGACGCGGACGAGCCGGGGCTCGTCGAACAGTGACGGGCTCGCGATGAGCTCGAGCGCGCCGTCGCTGTACTGGCCGGCGTCGACGTCGTGGACCTCGAGCTCGGGGTCCTCGAGCAGCAGCAGGGCGCGCAGCCGCTGCAGCGCGCGGTCGGCGAGGAACGGCTCCTTGCCGAACACCAGCACGACGGGCGCGGGCGACACCTGCTCCCAGCCGATCTTCGGGATGGCGATCTTGGGAACGCTCGCTGCCATGCGATCAGCCTACGGCGGGCCGCCGACGCGCTCCGACCACATTGTTCGCGCAGGGTTGACCCACGCCGTCGCGGTGCCTGACCGATGTGCCGGACACTCGCTGGGGGACCGCTCGACGGTGGCGGTGCGAAGCAGGGGGGGGCAGATCGATGGAGTTGGACACGAACTTCGACTTCCAGTCGGATGCGAAGGGCAAGGATCCCGATGCGCACAGTCCGATGCTGCGTCGCTTCCATCAGCGGCTTTGGTCGAAGGCCTTGCCCGGCGGCGGTGAGCTGCGACTGCGGACGGACGACCCGGCTCGCTACCTCGCGGCGAGGATCGGGCCGGATGAGATCGTGCTGAAGAGCGATTCCATCATTCAGACGTTCTCGTACTGGCAGCGGATGAAGTCGATCCTGGCGACGATCGACCGCGACGAGCTCAAGGCGTTCGACGATCTCAGCTACACCATCGGCGGCATGCTGGTGTGGCCAGCGGGTCCTCCGTCGATCAACCAGGATCGAGGCACGTCTCGGGTGATCGCAGACCGAATCGACCTGACGCTCGAATGCGTTCGTCTGCACTACGCAGGCGAGGAGCATCCACTCTCGCGCGCATTCGACCGCAACGCCTGGTTCTTCTCGCTCTTCCGCGACTTCAGGGGATACGTCGACTTCTTCCTCCTTCACGACCTCGTGGACAGGGCATTTCAGCGCGTGCGCTTCTTCCTGCCGTTCGTCGGGTTCGAAGCTGCGGGCATCCCGGCGGACGTCGAGGAGTACAAGACCTTCATGCGCGGCAGCATGGCGTTCGTCGAAGCGCGCAATGCACGCATCGCCGCATGGCTGGAGGAGCACGACGGAGTGCCGGGGATGTGAGCCGTGCTACGGCGGGCCGCCCACGCGCTCCGACCACACGCGCACGCCCGCGTCGTCGACGGCGAGGGCGATCGTGCCGAGCTGGTCCGTGCGCAGCGGCGCGCCGCCGGTGTCGCGCACGAGGCGCAGCGCCGCATCCGTCGGGTGCCCGAAGTCGTTCGGGCCGACACCCACGAGCCCGACGGCCGCGCCCAGCCGCCGATAGAGCGCCGGCAGCTGGTCGGCGGAGCCGTGATGGGCGACGACCACGACCGATGCCGGACCGGGCACGCCCTCGCGCAGCAGCCGCGACTGCGCCACGGCGCCCAGATCGCCGAGCACGACGAGCTCGAGGCCGCCGCCTGAGCCGTCCTCGCCCGGCAGATCGATCGCGACGGCGACGCTCGCGTCGTTGCCGGGCTCCGGGCCGCCGACAGGCCAGAGCGCGTCGATGCGCAGCTCACCGAGCAGCCACGCGTCCCCGCGCCGCGCCTCCTGCGCCGTCGCGCCGCCGGCGACGATCTCGGCCACGATCGGCTCGGCCCGCTCATCCACCGGCCCGTGCACGAGCGTGCCGACGCGGCCGACCAGGGCGGACGACCCGCCCGCGTGGTCGACGTCGAAGTGCGTGAGCAC
>JBAZPY010000249.1:0-3509 GCA_041645515.1 Agrococcus sp. | reverse complement strand
TCACCTCGGTGAGCCGCTGCAGCTCCTCCTTGGAGCCGTCGCACCAGACGATGTCCTTCGGCTCGAGCAGGTCGGCGATGCTCGCGACCCACGAGACGACGCCCGGGTCGGCACCCTGCGGCGCGTTCACGGCCTTCGGCCTGACGGGCTTGGCGGCGGAGCGGGACGGCGCGGTGGGAAGGATCGTCATGCTCCGAGTCTCCGCCTGCGGCTCGGTCGGCGGCATCCCCGAATGGCAGAAGGTTCTGCCATTCCTTCGCCGCCGTGAACCGCGGTGGCGAGAACCGGGCCGCGCGCGCTCCGGACGGCGGTCGTGCCTGCGCGCTTTCGCGCCGCGTGGCCGGACCCGTGACGCGCGGGACATCGCATGCCGGAAGGATCGCCGAAAGTTTCGTACACTGGCGCCATGGTCGACGCAGCAATCCTGGGGCACCGCATCCGTCACTTCCGCACGGCCGCCGAGCTGACGCTCGACGCGCTGGGGGAGCGGATCGGGCTCGCCGGCAGCCAGCTCTCCCTGATCGAGAACGGGCACAGGGAGCCGAAGCTCAGCCACCTGCAGGCGATCGCCGAGGTGCTCGGCGTCAGCACCGCGAAGCTGCTCGATCCCGAGCCGCCCAGCGAGCGCTCGCGCATGGAGCTCGACCTGCAGCGGCTGCAGGACGGCGCCAGCTACCGGCGGCTGGGACTGCCGACCGTGCGCCCCACCCGCTCGATGAGCGACGACCTGCTCGCGGCGCTCGTCGGCATGCACCGCGAGCTCGACCGGCGCGCCCGCGAGGCGATCGCGACCCCCGAGCAAGCGCGCCGGGATGCGACCGCGCTCCGGCACCGGATGCGCGCGCAGTCGAACGAGCTGCCCGCGCTCGAGGAGCTCGCCGAGGAGCAGCTGCGCGCCGTCGGCTACGAGGGCGGCAGCCTCACGCACCGCACGGTGAGCGAGATGGCCGCGCGGCTCGGCTTCGAGCTCGTCTACGTCACCGACCTGCCGCACTCGACCCGCTCGGTCACCGACCTCGAGAACGGCCGCATCTACCTGCCGCCGGCGTCGATCCCCGGTGGCCACGGACTCCGCTCGATGGCGCTGCAGGCGCTCGCGCACCGCCTGCTCGGCCACCACGAGCCGCGCGACTACAGCGAGTTCCTGCAGCAGCGGCTCGAGATCAACTACTTCGCCGCCGCCACCCTCATGCCTCGCTCGCGCGCCGTCGACTACCTGCGCAAGGCGAAGAAGGAGCGGAACCTCGCCGTCGAGGACTTCCGCGACGCCTTCGGCGTCACCCACGAGACCGCGGCGATGCGGTTCACGAACCTCGCGACCACTCACCTCGATCTGCGCGTGCACTTCCTGCGAGTGCAGGAGGACGGCGCCCTCTCGCGGGTCTATGAGAACGACGGCATCCCGATCCCGGTGGACGCATCCGGGCACGCTGAGGGCCAGCTCGTCTGCCGCAAGTTCGCCGCCCGCACCGCGTTCGAGCGCACGTCGCGGACGACGGAGTTCTACCAGTACACCGACACGCCCAACGGCACGTTCTGGTGCTCGACGCAGACGGGCTCCGGCGCCGACGGCGAGTTCTCGATCTCGTTCGGCGTGCGGTTCGACGACGCCAAGTACTTCCGCGGCGCGCAGACGGCGTTCCGCGAGGTCTCGACCTGCCCCGACGAGCGATGCTGCGCCCGTCCCGACGACGGGCTCGTCGACCGCTGGCGCCGCAAGTCGTGGGCGTCGGCGCGCATGCACCAGCACACGCTCGCGCCGCTGCCCTCCGGTACCTTCCCCGGCGTCGACGACGCCGAGCTCTACGCCTTCCTCGAGCGGCACGCCCCCGCGATCTGAGCCCGCGCCCCCGATCCCGACGACCGGCACGCTCCGCCGCCCGCTCCGCCGCCCGCTCCAGACGCACGACGCAAGCCCGCTGGGCCCGATGAGCGGATCCCGCCGGGCGACCTTCGCAGCGGGCGCGGATCCCGGCCCGGGGGCTTGCGTTGTGCATCGGGTCGCGCCGGGAGCGCGCCGGCCGACCGGCCGCGCGCTCTTGGCAGGCGCACAGGCCGCCCGTAGCCTGGAAGGGCCACGTCGACCGGAGGAGCCGACATGACCGAGATCGACCAGGGGCTGAGCTCCCCGGATGCGACCCTGCGGCGCGGCGCGGCGCACCTCGCGCAGCAGCACCCGAACCTCGATCCGCGGCTGGTCGAGCGGGTGGTCTTCGAGTCGCACGCGACCCTCGCTCGCGGCGCGCGGGTCCGCGCCCACCTGCCGCCGCTCGCGCTCCGGTTCGCGGCCGATCGGCTGCGCGCGATCGAGCGCACCGCCGGGCCCGCGGCGGGCGGGCCGCTGCGCGTGCTCGTGGAGTCCATCCGCAACGACGGCATCTCGCAGATGGCGGCCGCCTATCTCAACGCGCTCGGCGGCGGCCGGGTCGAGGCGCTCTCCGCCGCGCTCAACCCGGCCGTCGACGTGCTCCGCATCGTGAGCGACGTGATGGAGGAGGACGGCGTGCCCCTCACGGACAGCTTCCCGAAGCCCGTCACCGACGACCTGGCCCGCGCCGCCGACGTCATCATCACGATGCTCATCGAGCATCCCTTCGATCTCGTCCCCGGCCAGCGCATCGAGGCCTGGGACTTCGACGACCCCGCCGGGCTCGGCACCGACGAGGTGCGACGCATCCGCGACCGCGTGCGGCGCCAGGTCAGCGAGTTCCTGGCCGCCCTGCCCCGCTGACGCGCCGTCGGCGATGACGGGCGGATGGCCGACCTCGACGAGCTGCGCCGCCTGCGGCGGGCGCGAGACCGCATGGACCGCGAGTTCGCCAAGCCCCTCGACGTCGCCGCGCTCGCCCGCACCGCGCTCATGTCGACCGCCCACTTCAGCCGCCGCTTCCGCGACACCTACGGCGAGACGCCCTACGCCTACCTCATGACGCGCCGCATCGAGCGCGCCGCGGCGCTGCTGCGCGGGGGAGAGGTGAGCGTGACGGATGCGTGCATGCAGGTCGGGTGCACGAGCCTCGGCTCGTTCTCGGCCAGCTTCACCAAGCTCATGGGGGAGACGCCGAGCGCCTACCGCGCGCGCGACCACGAGGCGCTCGCGCGTCTGCCGGGCTGCCTCGCCATGGTGCTGACCCGGCCGCGCAAGGGCGATCCGACGAGCAGGTTCCGGGAAGCGCGCCGCGCGGTGCCCGCCTAGTCTCGACCGCATGAGCATCTCCATCAGCGCAGTGCACGTCATGGTCGACGACACGGATGCCGCCGTCGGCTTCTACCGTGACGTCCTCGGGATGACCGTCACGAGTGAGGTCGAGAACGAGGGCTTCCGGTGGGTGACCCTGTCGCCCGCGTCGCAGCCCGACATCCAGCTCGTGCTCTCGCACCCCCGCGCGGGCCGCTCGCCGCAGGATGGTGAGGCCGTCGCGGCACTGCTCGCGAAGGGCGAGCTCGGCAGCGTCAACCTGCGGGCCGGTGACCTCGACGGCGTCTTCGAGCGCGCCACGACGGCGCCC